>NZ_JBALNY010000263.1:0-1637 GCF_036962145.1 Bacillus sp. JJ1764
TGAAATATAAACAAATAAAGGCTTTGTTTAAAAATAGTGTCGAACTAAATTAATTTATATTTTTACCAACAAAGATATAAAAGCTACCACATCTGTAAAGTTACACAAGCAGTGTACTAGAATGGCTAATTTTAATGAATCCTTTTTATATACAAAATAATACAATGCGATAAAATTCTTGTTATAATAAGCCAAGGTGACCAAAAATGATAAACTGAAAATAATATTACATTTAAAAAAACACTGTATTTTCCCATCCATTTCATACGGGCAAGTAAATATCCTCTAAAGTAAAGCTCCTCAATTATTGGTAATATAAGTGTAAAAACGAAGAATCTTACTAATATTGAAATGATTATAATATTTCTATCAAATTGACTCATGTCTTGCACATAATTATAGGAACTTGGAATCCAACCAAATACAGTATTTAATAGATTATTTGAAAGTGGCTTTAGGGCTGTCATAAGTATCCCTGTCACTATAAACAATAAGAGTGTGTAAAATATGTATTCTTTAACCTTCAGCTTACTTTCTAAACCTAGTATTTTAAATATATTAAAACTTCCTACTTCCTTCTTTGCTACATAGAATAAATATCCAAGTTCTAAAGGTATTATAGAAAAAATCCCTGCTAAACTAAATATAAATAATTTAGGATAATTTTCAAAAACCCCTACCTTCAATAGAAATACATAAATTATACTAAACACTATTCCTGGAAACAAATGAAGTATTATAAGTTTCCATACACTCCTGATTTCCTTTTCTTTACTCATATCTTATCCCCTTACTTTTTTTCAACTTCAATTATACGGAATATCAATCGTTTTTTTACAATATTCAGTAAACTGTATATAGAGTAATACACGTTATTTACTTTAAAATTCTAAACATTGTATCGGAATTAGAGATGTGAGCTTGACAAATAAAGAAATTCTTTACAGCTCCCGTTTCAGCAATATAGAAATGAAGCTAATTGTTGTCATCAGGTCTTCGTTTATGTTTTTCATTTATGATTTTCTTATTGAGTATCCTTACTTTACCAACCATTAGCAACCTCATATCTTCTACAATATACTTAGCTAACTCTTCCTCAGAAATATCATCTCCCTCAATATCAAGACGGAATTCCTGCCCTTGAATTCCACCGCCATTGGTAAATTCGATTTCAAAGTCGAATAGAACTCTTTTGTCCATTTCGTTTCCACCTTAATCATTGTTTTAGAGTGTTATATATATATATTCTGATTTTTAAAACAAATACCTTCTTCCACTCTTCAAGTAAACTGCACCGTTCGTAGTATAAGGTTAGCCAGAATGCTAAATATTTCTGGTTGAACTTATTTATTTTGGTCTTATTATATCAGCAGCCAGGGTAGAACGTAACTGCCTTAAACTTTAATATACATACCCAATTTTCTTTTAAATGTTAATCTATTAAATGGCCCTTTTCATAAAGAAAGACGCTTTCTTTATTTCAGAAAAGCGCCCAATTGCTGAAAAATCAATAGCGTTGACAGAGGAGAACGCCCTTCACTCTGGAGAAAAATGGTAACCTACAATAAAATCTTGAACGTTTGAATCGTCAGGTTTATAAATAAAGAAAGTTGAACCTAATTCCGCCTCGTCTACAC
>NZ_JBALNY010000264.1:0-1012 GCF_036962145.1 Bacillus sp. JJ1764
GGTTTAAAATCAACAGTACTCTTTAATATAACCTTATAATTGAGGGGGATTCATTTGAAAACCAAAAGCAAAATGGCTCGTGCATCAAAAGTGTTATCTTTATTCTTTGGCATTTTCCTACAAATCTATTGGTATAAGATTCGAAAAAAACCAAAGGCTGAGTGGGATCATCTCTGGGAAAGAATAGGAGAAAGGTTCCGCAACACCTTATTTGATTTAGAGGGATTACTGATTAAAATTGGGCAAATCCTCAGTACTCGCGCCGATCTGTTACCCAACACTTTTATAAAGCAAATCGAAGATCTGACCGATCAGGTGCCACCATCCAATTGGAGTGAAATTGAAGAAATTTTGGAAAAAGAATGGGGGAACAAGTTCCATCAAAACTTTCAATCTATTGAAAAAGTAGCGATTGCCTCTGCGTCAATCGGAGAAGTGTATAAAGGCGTACTAAAAGGTGGAACAGAGGTAGCTATTAAAGTAAAGCGTCCCAACATTGATTCCGTCATCCAAACTGATTTTCGAATTTTAAGCTTTATTATTTGGTTTGCCGATCACTTCATTCCAATGCCAAAAGGATTTATAAATTTCAGGGTTCTCTTTAAGGAACTTAAACAAGTAATCGAACGAGAACTTGATTATTCAAAAGAACTGGACACGATTTTATTTTTTCAAGAACGGTTTAAAGTTATGGAGCAAGTAAAAATTCCAAACGTATATCCTGAACTCAGCACTTCCGACGTTTTGGTGATGGAATGGGTGGACGGAATTCGCCTAACGGATTTGAAAGCCTTGGACAAAAATAAAGTAAGTGGCGAGGAAATGGCCCAACTTTTACTAAAAGTATTTTTCCCACAATGGTTAGAGCCAGGTATGTTCCATGCAGACCCACACCCCGGTAATGTTTAGTTTCAAAGGAGGGAAAAATCATTCTGCTTGATTTCGGAATGATCGGGGAGATTACCAAAAAGGATGCAGCTTATTTTCAAGGTTTAATTGAAAGTTTTCTTTC
>NZ_JBALNY010000265.1:0-2102 GCF_036962145.1 Bacillus sp. JJ1764
ATGATAATCGGCGTATTCGGATCTGCTGGCAATTTAAAATTGTCGTTTTGCTGAACAAATACCGATACAAGATCTCCTGGAAGTAATCGTTCTGCTGCCTGGATCGAAGCGACCCCTTTCCGTTCACGGTCATGGGCCTCATAGCGAACGGCGGCAATGGTTAAATGCACCTCGTCAGGGTTTGCCGCTAAGCTGCTGGCAATCGAGTATAGACGTGGCGGGATTTTACGTAGAATCGAAACAAATTCCTGTGCCGAGCTGCCCCAAACACCAAAATCCCTCACTAAATCGACTAAATCACGGCCATTTAAGTATTCCTTCACTTTTGCTTCATTACCTGGAGCTAAAAGTTCTTTTAACCCTTCGCTTTCAGAAAGTTGTGCGACTTTTTCTAAAAGTGGTTTTGTAAGTACAGTAATTTCAAAATAAGTCCGTAATGCTTCTTTTAAGGAAAGAGCATCACCTTGTTTATTTACAGTAACAGTTTCATCTGCATTCCAGGATAATTGTTCCAGGAGTAAACTTACTAAGTTTGGATCATTTTCAGGATAAATCCCTAGTGCATCTCCTGGTTCATAGGTCAATCCTGACCCTTCTAAGGAGATTTCCAAATGTCGGGTTTCTTTATTAGAGCCGCGTCCATTCAGGTTCAGGTTTTCGAGAATTTCAGCTTTAAATGGATTGGTTCTAGAAAACTCGGATTCTACTGCCAATGCCGAAGAAGTCAATACAGCCTGTGCAGCAGTGCTTGAATTTTCAGCACCTTTTAAACTGCCAAGTACTCCCTCCAACCATTCTTCTGCCGGTTCCGCGAAATCCACATCACAATCGAAACGTGGATAGATCCTTGTACCTCCCAGTTCTTCCAAACGGGAATCAAAATCTTTGCCCGTTTTACAGAAGAATTCATATGAGCTGTCGCCCAGTGCCAATACGGAAAACTGAAGTCCTTCGAGCTTCGGTGCCCGTTTGCTGTATAAAAACTCATGGAACGATAGTGCGTTATCAGGGGGGTCTCCCTCTCCATGTGTGCTGGCAATGATTAAAAGGTTTTTCACTTTTTTTAATCGGTTCGTTTTGAAGTCACTCAAGGATGAGATCGTTACTTTGAACCCGTTTGCCTCCAGCCTTTTACCAGCTTTGTTCGCCAATCCCTTAGAGTTTCCGGTCTGTGATCCAAAAAGAACCGTGATTTCATTCGAGATGGACTGCCCGTTTTGTTGGGACGAACTCTCTGAGTTTTGAGTTGCATCGGCTAATGCACCGAGGACAAATGTCGATGAAGAAGCTGCAAGATAACCGCTTAGCCAAACCTTTTGTGTCTCTGTCAATGTCGGCAGAATGCGGTTGAGGAGCTCCGCCTGCTCCTGATNNCAATACTTGAAATTGCAAATTGATCCACCTCACTAAGAATGTACATTCGGTCAATCTCTTCTAAAAAATTAGCAAATCGCCAATTTAATCCGAATATTCATTCAAAAAATTGATTACTATTATAATAGTTTCACTATTCCTATAAGTCAAGTAGGAATTAGAAAATAAATAATGGCACCCCTTTATGAGGTGCCAATCCATGTTATTGACCAATGACAATCCCGTCTTCTTCCTTCCAAGTTACACGTACCCGATCACCAGGTTGGCAAATATGGTCACCGTTACTTTGCAGCATCGCAGTAATTCGTTCTCCTTTTGGCAACAGGATTACCGTTCGGATAAAAGAACCCACATAGATGATTTCTTCCACTGTCCCTGAAAGAAAATAAGGAGCGGTTTCCCCGTTTTCCAATAGTCTAACTCGCTCTGGTCGGATTGACAGGAAACTTGTTGTACTTGTGATTTTGCGGTCACGGAGTTTGCCACCAACCTTGGTTCCGGCGAAGTCAAGGATCGCTCCCTGTTCATTGGACTCTGATACTTGAACTTCAAATAAATTAGTATCACCAATGAAATCCGCAACAAACTTAGTTGAAGGATTTTCATAGATTTCTTTTGGAGCAGCCACCTGATCGATGACCCCTTTATTCATAACCGCAATCCGATCTGAAATTGTCAAGGCTTCCTCCTGGTCATGGGTAACGTAGATAAAGGTAATTTCTAATTTT
>NZ_JBALNY010000003.1:0-12818 GCF_036962145.1 Bacillus sp. JJ1764
CAAAGCTAATAGAAAAGCTGGTTGAAGTGTCAATCATGAGATATATGAAGGCCAAAGCTGGTAGAAAGGCCGGTTAAATTGTCTTTCTAACTTCTAATGAAAACAAGATCCCATCTATCACAATAAAAGTGTCCTTGAGCCAGACTCTCAAGGACACAATCACCACTAGCAAATGCAAGTCTTCCGTTTTACTCCGATTTTGTCCCGATCCTCGATTTTTTTTATGTAATCAGTAGCTAAAGGGACTTTACAAGCGGTTCGCCCGATATCGACATGGACCTTGCCTATGGCAGAAGCGACTCTTTTTGCCTCCGCGTGCAACTCCATCACATAAGTACCTACACAAATAACAAAGATATTCATCACATAACGGACGCGATTTTTTTCTTCATGGATGGTTGCTTCAACCTGATGCAGTAACTGTTGTATTTCTGCTATATCCAACTGTTCATCAGGCGTTATCGATAAATAGTTTGAGTAGGTGCTCCAACCGGAAACTGCAATCATCTCTTCCTCTGATTTCATCCATTCACGAGCCAACTCCAAGGCAAAAGGGCTTTCAGCAGTCACGCTGGCAACAGTATACTCAGCCAGCATGTACCAGTTAGCCTGTTTGACCCAATTCTGAAGTGTTTCTTTATTCATAAGTTTTGGATTGACAGATAATCCTGCTAAATACATGGCGTCATGATTACCCGTTTCAAATAGAGCAAGTGCTAGTTCTTGATCCTTTTTCACATGCTTTACTAGCTTTTTTAAATCACCGACCTTTACTCCAAATAGCGCTCCCTTTGCGCCATGATTCATAAATGTTTTTCTAGTCTGCTCCGTCCCCAATTCTTCCAGTTTGGTCATGATCTCAATAAGTGTCATATTGTACCTCTTGTCCCTTTTTCCCTATTTTACCATCAGTATCGAGCATTTTTTGAAAAAACAAACTGAAATGAAAACCCCTTTATTAGAAAATATTAAGATTAACTGAATGTTAGTAAGAGATAGGAGGATTAGATGGGCGAATTACTGCAGCTTCTAAAACGAGGAAGTAAATCTGCTATGCTTGCGGCAATCGTGAATACAGTTATAGCGGTTATTAAAGGTGTTGCGTATGTGTTCACAGGGAATGTTGCCATGTTTGCAGTACGATGCACAGCTTGGGTGATGCAGCGAATCAATTTTTTGTATTCGTTGGATCTGCTTTAAGCAAAAAGGCTCCTACTGAAAAGTATCCTAATGGGTTTGGCAGGCTTGTCAATTTGGTCCTTTTAGGTGCAGTGTTAATTGTCGGAATCATGGCCTTTGAAACCATAAAGGAGGGCTATCATCATATTCTTCATCCTACAGGGGGTGGAGGCTTCTACATCAACATCGTGGTATTAGCTATCGCCACGATTCTAGAAATGTTTGTTCTTTATAAAGCGATGAAGGAAGTTCTGCATGAAATCGGTATAGATTTAAGCGGTCCCAGTGTATTTGTAAAGAGTTTTGCCTATTTAGGACGTGCCAAACCTGCAACAAAGCTGGTGTTTATGGAAGACCTGGTCGCAACATTGGGAGGGTTACTGGCAATCCTTGCTGTGGCGATTGCCCATTATACAGGTATTCATCAGCTTGAAGGGATCGTCTCTATGGTAATTGGACTGATGATGCTTTTTGTCGTGGGCAAGGTATTTTTGGAAAATGCAGCTGGGGTGATTGGTCAGGCTGATGAAGAAATGGAGCAAAAAATTGGAACGATGGTGATGGCTGACCCCGATGTAAAGGATATTCAAGGGATTACCGTTATTAAAGAAGGTGAAGATTTGCATGTAGAGCTGGAAATTGAAGTGGATCCGAGAATGACAGTAGCGGCGGCTGACGATATAAAGGATCGACTGGAGGAAAAGATTCTCGCAGAAAATGGTGTTGTCGATGTCACCATCGAAATTGATGAGGAGGATGGGGTCATGTCATGGGGCAAACACATGGAGCAGCCATCTCAAAATAATAGACCTCATGGTAAAGAATAATATTTCGATTAAATTGGAAATCTAATTTTATTAATCAGAAATAGAAGTATTGATGAAGGAGGCATAGGTATGGAAGAGCGCAGCATCAGGTTGTCCAGTTCAGAAATTGGCGGTTTATGGGCCGTTTATCTGCAAGAAAGTATGACGTTGTGCCTGCTGACTTATTTTCTGCATCATAATAAGGATGAGGATGTAAAGGTAATCCTAAACCAAGCATTCAAAATTTCAGACAGGAATATAGACCAAATTTCAAGTATTTTATTCAAAGAAAACATTCCGCTCCCAGAGGGTTTCACTGAGAAGGATCTTGATTTAACTGCGCCGCCATTATTCTATGACCTATTTGGATTGAGCTTTGTGTATGCCATGTCCCGTTTATCCATGATCAATAACAGCTTTATTACTGCAAGCGTTGCACGTAAGGATGTGCTTGAGTTATTTACTAGAATGGTCCTAGATACAACACAATTATATAAGGATTCAACGGCAATGATGCTCGAAAAGGGTTTATATGACAGACCGCCGATGATTCCCTATCCAGATCGTATTGAGTATGTTGAAAAAAAGAGCTATATCAGCGGCTTTGGAAAAAAGCGACCATTGAATGCAGCGGAAATTACGGAAATCTTTTTTAATACAGAACGCAACTATTTCTCGATCCTCCTATGCGTGGGGTTACTCCAGGTTGTGAAGGATAACGAAATTCATAATTATATAGAGGAAGGTAAGAAAATTTCAGAAAAACAGATTACGACTTTTAATGATGCTTTAATGAGGGAGGAATTGTTGGGGAATGTTTCCACGAGTATGGAGGTGACAGAATCAACCCAGTCGCCATTTTCCGACAGACTGGTGGTTACTTTGTTTCATTCATTAAACAGTGTTGATATTACTCTACTTGGCCATGCGTTATCTTTATCGATGCGAACAGACCTGGTGGCAGAATATCAAAAATATATTGCCGAGATTCTCTTATATGCGGCAAAAGGTTTTAAGATTATGGTGGAGCGAGGTTGGATGCAAAAGCCTCCTCATGCTCCTGACCGAAGAGTTTTGCAGAAATTGGACTAGACGAAACGTATCTAGTCCAATTGTTTTTATTGTCAAGCTCCAGCCCCATCGCTCTGCTCTCCACCTAAAGGCAAGCACGGCTCCCGCAATACTTATTCCCATGGCTTTTGCGTTGTAAAATAACTCGCCAAATCTTTACTGCTTTGCCGGTGCAATTTGCGTTTTTCGGCACGTTCCTTCCCTGTTTCAAAAAGTTTCTTTTCCTCCTCAGTTTCAGGAACAATTTTGGGAACTTTAGCGGGTTTCCCATTTTCATCCAAAGCGACAAAAGTTAAAAAGGCAGTAGCGGCAATTTTACGTTCCCCAGTTAATAACTTTTCAGCGATCACCTTGACGAAGACCTCCATGGAAGAAGTTCCGGTCCAGGTGATAAAGGACTCTAGGCAAACTGAATCCTTCGGGGTAATCGGACTGAGAAAATCTACAGAATCAGTTGATGCCGTAACGCACTCTCTCCGGCAGTGCCTTGTTGCGGAGATGGAGGCAATCATATCGATGTCACTCATTAATTTTCCGCCAAACAAGGTGTTATGGTTGTTAACATCATTAGGGAATATTCGGCTCGTTCGAACTACTCTTGATTCATTGCACGTTTTTGCTTCCATTCTTTCAACCTCCAATTTAGTGAAAAAGCATGGATTGTGGTACATTACTATTATCCATGCAATTACCTATAGTGTAACAGAAAATAGGAGGTACTATGATAATGAGCTTACAAGCACAAATCATGAGAGACTTACATGTTTCTCCTGTCGTCCAGCCTAAGGATGAAATCTGCAAACGGGTTGAGTTTTTAAAAAATTACCTGCTAAAAACGAAGGCAAAGGGTTATGTATTAGGGATCAGTGGTGGTCAAGATTCAACATTAGCAGGCCGCTTGGCACAATTAGCTGTAGAAGAGCTACGAAAGGAAGGGACAGATGCTTTATTTATCGCAGTTCGTCTTCCCTACGGTGTGCAGCAGGATGAAGAGGATGCCCAACGTTCATTAGCTTTCATTCGTGCTGATCGAGAAGCAGTTTTTAATATTAAAACTGCGGTAGATGAGGTTGAAACGGAATTTAATTCGTCAGAACAAAGTCAAATGCTAAGTGATTATCAAAAAGGTAATGTTAAAGCACGAATGAGGATGATCGCGCAATACGCGATTGGAGGAATGGAAGGACTTTTGGTTATAGGAACGGATCATGCAGCAGAAGCTGTAACTGGGTTTTTCACGAAATACGGCGACGGAGGAGCTGATATTCTCCCTCTTACCGGGCTTACAAAGCGCCAAGGTAAAGCTTTGCTACAAGAGCTTGGAGCTGATGAACGTCTATATTTGAAGACCCCAACAGCTGATTTACTCGATCAAAAGCCGGGGCAAGCGGATGAGACTGAGCTGGGCATTACATATGATGAATTGGACGATTATTTGGAAGGAAAGCAAGTTTCAGCGGAAGTAGCCGAGAAAGTCGAGAAACGCTACATTGCCACAGAACACAAACGAAAGTTACCTGCCACCATGTTTGATGATTGGTGGAACTAAGATGAAAGGTTGTCAGCCACGCTGGCAGTCTTTTTTTATTCAAAAATTATCCTTTAAATAGTCAAAATCAACAGGGGTATACTGGCAGAACAACTTCTATAATAAGAGTAGGGAAAGAGCACTGTTTAAATATTCACAAATGTTTTGAAATTAGATTCCTTAAACGCGACCTTCCCATCTATAATATTATTCATAAAATCTGATGAAAGGAGGTTGTGGCGTGAAATCAGGCTTAACCGAAGGGAAATTCCTCGTATACTCCACTTTGGCAATCGTTTTTCTCATGAGTATCCATTTATTTCAACAAGAGATTAGTGTCATTTATAATCCGAAAAACTCCGTTGGTTTTCATACTTTGCTGGAGTCTTTTAGCATTTCGATTTCGGCTACGATTTTCTTTTATGGATATAAAAATTTTACGGAAACACACTCAAATCGAATGCTGCTGCTTTCATTTACCTTTTTCCTAGTGGGTACATTGGACTTGCTCCACACCTTAACTTTTAAGGGAATGCCTTATTTTATTACGGAAAGTTCGGTAGCCAAAGCAACGTGGTTTTGGGTGTCGGCACGAGTGCTTCAATCTATGTTGATTCTGTTTCTTTTAGTGGTGAAGGAACGAAAGGTAAAGCGAGATTACCGTTCAGGCGTTCTACTATTGAGTGCGGTGATGACCATCGTCATTGCATCGGTCATCTTTTATTTTGAAGATAAACTGCCATTGCTAGTGGTAGAGGGTGAAGGAACAACCCTTTTAAAAAATAGCTTTGAATACTTTGTCAGTTTCATTCAATTTATTTCTTTAATCGTTGTCCTCTATCAATACTATATTAAAAAATCTGAGGCAAAATTATCGATTGCCCTTGCACTAGTATTACTGCTATTAACGGACTTAATCTTTACGATCTATCAAAGTGTGTTTGACTTTGATAACTTCTCTGGCCATTTGTTTAAGGCCGTGGGATTTTACTTTATTTTAAGGGGGATTTATTTAGTAAAAACACCTGAAGTATCTGATCAGTTAGAAGTAGAGATCCATCAGGAAATCAGGAAAACTGTAAACTTTTTTTAACCTGTCAGTTGCTGACGGGTTTTTATTTTTTACATTAGGGAAAAATAACTTCAACTTACCGGGAGATTTTGCTTTACAGAAATCAAAACTTATACTATGATAATGAAATCCAAGTAAATTAATCAGAATTAGGGGTGTTTAGAGGATGAAGAAATTATCAGTTATTTTTGCCTTGTTACTAAGCTTTATGGTAGTTTTATCAGCCTGTGGGCAAAATGATAATAAAACGACTGACACTAAAAAGTCAGATAATAAGCAAACTGCTTCAAGTGAAGATGTTTTAAAGAAAGTAAAAGCTGACGGCAAGTTGACAATTGGTACAGAAGGTACATATTCTCCGTTCAGTTACCATGATGATAAAGGGAAATTAACCGGTTTTGACGTGGAACTTGCAAAAGAGATCGCGAAACGTTTAGGAGTAAAAGCAGATTTCAAAGAAACACAATGGGATGCCATGTTTGCTGGGCTTGATGCCAAGCGCTTTGACATGATTGCCAATCAGGTAGGAATTCGTCCTGACCGTCAGGAAAAATATGATTTCTCTGATCCGTATATCACTTCAACGGCTGTCTTAATCACAGCGAAGGATAACAATAAAGTAAAATCTTTTGAAGATATTAAAGGTTTGAATGCTGCTCAATCATTGACAAGTAATTATGGTGATATGGCGAAGAAATACGGCGCCAATCTTGTCGGAGTAGAAGGCTTCCAGCAAGCCGTTGAATTACTGGCACAAAAACGAGTAGATGTACACATCAATGACAACATTGCTTTTTTAGATTATACAAAACATAAGCCAGATGCACCGATTAAAATTGTGGCTACTTCAGATGATGCTTCACAAAGCGGTTTTATGTTCAGAAAAAATAGCAACACTCTTGTAGATGCTGTTAATAAAGCATTAAAGGATATGATTGCTGACGGTACCTACACAAAAATCTCTGAGAAATGGTTTGGTAAAGATGTACTTAAATAGTGTCTTTCTTGACCCTAAAAAATTAGAAATTGCCAAGAACTCCCTCCAGCCTTTGCTGGAGGGTGCTATTATGAATACGATTCCGTTAACCATTATTTCGTTTATTTTTGGAATCATTCTTGCCGTTTTGACAGCATTAGCACGAATTTCTTCTATTAAAATTCTTCAAATCATTGCCAGAGTCTATGTTTCCGCAATTCGCGGAACACCATTATTAGTGCAATTATTTATCATTTTTTATGGACTCCCGAACATCGGAATTATTCTTGATCCGTTTATTTCTGCTGTCATTGGCTTCTCGCTAAGTGTTGGTGCTTATGGCTCTGAAATTATTCGTGCTGCGATCATTTCAATTCCTAAAGGTCAATGGGAGGCAGGTTATTCCATTGGGATGACCTATTCACAAACATTACGAAGAATTATCCTGCCGCAAGCTACAAAAGTATCGATTCCGCCCTTATCTAATTCATTTATCAGTCTTGTCAAAGATACTTCGCTTGCATCCGTCGTACTGGTTACAGAGATGTTCCGAAGGGCTCAGGAAATTACCGCGGCGAACTATGAATTCTTATTGGTGTATACGGAAGCTGCCCTCATCTATTGGGTCATTTGCTTTTTCCTTTCCATTATTCAAGGATTCTTGGAAAAGAGACTGGACCGTTATGCGTCTTAATGAAGGAGTTTTACCATGATTTCAATTAAAGGTTTATATAAGCAATTCGGTCAATTAGAAGTGTTAAAAGGGATTGACCTCACCGTGGAAAAAGGGAAAGTAGTCGTCGTGATTGGACCTTCTGGATCCGGGAAAACCACAATGCTTCGCTGTTTAAATGTGCTAGAGACACCGACGAAAGGTGTCCTTTCCATTGATGGTCAGGACCTTGATTTTTCAAAGACTGTTTCCAAAAAAAATATTGCTTCCTTCCGCCGTTTAACCGGAATGGTGTTTCAAAACTATAATCTATTTCCCCATAAAACCGCACTGGAAAACGTCATGGAAGGCCCGGTTATTGTGAAAGGGGAAAGTAAGGAATCCGCTCGGAAAAAATCAAAGGCTCTGCTAGAAAAAGTTGGTTTAGGCGACAAAAAGGAATTTTACCCTGCTCAGTTATCCGGAGGCCAACAGCAGCGAGTAGGAATAGCCCGTGCTTTAGCGATGGATCCAGAGGTTATGCTGTTTGATGAACCGACATCTGCACTTGATCCTGAACTGGTCGGGGAAGTTTTAAAAGTCATGAAGGATCTGGCCCAAGAGGGAATGACAATGATTGTTGTCACACATGAAATGCGATTCGCTAGGGAAGCCGCAGATGAAGTTATTTTCATGGATGGCGGTGTGGTTGTCGAACGAAACAAACCAGAAGAAATCTTCACGAATCCTAAAGAAGAACGAACCCGAAAGTTTTTGAATATGATTCAATAAGGTGCTGCAGCGTAAAGGCTGTGGCATTTTTTTTATGGATCCCACCAAAATTCGACTGTTCGGTGGTAAAATATCCATATAACTGAAATTTTTTAAAGTGAAACTTTACCATTTTTCATTCGTATTACCATACATACACCAATCGGGGAAGGATGGATGAGGATGGAGCCATTTGGTATACCTTTAGCAACGATTTACCTATATGGACTAATTATTTCCGGGGTGTTAACGGTCATTTATGTCCTGTTTGCGGATGTATTTCATTTTAGCGGTGGTGATGGGCTGCACTTTTTAAATCCAGTGTTGGTCTTTGCCTTTGTCACGATTCTTTCTGCAAGCGGTTATTTGTTTGAACGGCTATCTGACTTAAACTATGGGCTGATTTTTGGAATATCAGCCGTACTTAGCTTTATAGTTGTTACGTTATTAAATGTATTTGTTTTGGTGCCGTTGTCTTCTGCAGAGGAATCTTTGGTTTATAAAGAATCCGATTTAAGAGGGCGAATTGGCGCGGTGATTACGGCAATACCTGCCGATGGCTTTGGTGAAGTCATGATTGACAGTGCCAGCGGCCGAATTGCCAAACCAGCTCGTAGTTTCGATGGCGACCAAATTCCAAATGGAGCTGAAGTACTCGTTGTCCAAGTTAAGAATGGTGTCTTCGAGGTAACTGTTCATCGAGAATTAGAAAGCTATCTTTAATCACATGGTGTTTCATTTTTAAGTTTTATAGATAGATATAGGAGGTATTTTAGCTGATGGAATTTGGATTTGTATGGATCGTAGTGGGAATTGTTGTCCTGATTATCCTAGCGTTAATTGGTGTCTTTATTACCAAATATAAAACGGCTGGGCCGGACGAGGCGCTAATTGTAACGGGTAGTTTTTTAGGAAATAGAAATGTACATGTAGATGAAGCTGGAAATAAAATTAAAATTATTCGCGGTGGCGGTAGTTTTATTTTACCGGTATTCCAACAGGCAAAGCCACTTAGTCTATTATCAAGTAAACTGGAAGTAACTACACCAGAAGTGTATACCGAGCAGGGTGTACCGGTAATGGCTGATGGAGTATCGATTATTAAAATTGGCGGTTCGATTAGTGAAATTGCCACTGCGGCTGAACAGTACCTTGGTAAGCCAAAAGAAGAACGAGAAAATGAGGCACGAGAAGTACTAGAAGGTCATTAGCGTTCGATTCTCGGCTCGATGACAGTAGAAGAAATCTATAAAAATCGTGATAAATTCTCCCAAGAAGTCCAGCGTGTGGCATCACAGGATTTGGCAAAAATGGGGTTAGTAATTGTATCGTTCACGATTAAAGACGTTCGTGACAAAAACGGCTACTTGGATGCCCTCGGTAAACCGCGAATTGCCCAAGTGAAGCGGGACGCCGATATTGCTACAGCCGATGCTGAAAAGGAAACAAGGATTAAAAAGGCGGAAGCTGCTAAAGAAGCAAAGCGTTCTGAATTGGAGCGCGCAACTGAAATTGCCGAGGCAGAAAAAGTCAATCAATTGAAAATTGCAGAGTTCCGTCGCGAGCAAGATATTGCCAAGGCCCGCGCCGATATGGCTTATGATTTGGAAAGTGCAAAGGCAAAGCAAGATGTTACCGAACAAGAAATGCAAGTTAAGATCATCGAGAGACAAAAACAAATCGAATTGGAAGAAAAAGAAATTCTCCGCCGTGAAAAGCAATATGATTCTGAAGTAAAGAAGAAAGCAGACGCAGACCGTTACTCAGTTGAACAGCAGGCTGCTGCGGAAAAAGCTAAGCAAATGGCTGAAGCGGAAGCCAATAAATACCGGATCGAAGCAATGGCAAAAGCGGAGGCAGAACGCGTGCGCATCGATGGTCTTGCCAAAGCGGAAGCCCAAAAGGCACAAGGTCTCTCCGAAGCCGAAGTTATCCGGATGAAAGGTTTGGCAGAAGCAGAAGCGAAGGAAAAAATCGCCGAAGCCTTCGAACAATTTGGTCAGGCTGCGATTCTCGATATGGTTGTCAAAATGCTTCCAGAATATGCGAAGCAAGTGGCTGCACCACTTTCCAATATTGATAAAATCACCGTTGTCGATACTGGCGGTGGCTCCGGAGAAAACGGCGGAGCCAACAAAATCACCAGCTATGCCACTAATTTGATGGCCAGCCTTCAAGAAACCTTGAAAGCATCAAGCGGCATTGACGTAAAAGAACTCATTGAGAACTATTCAGGCAAATCCAATGTGAAAAGAAGCATTGAACAACTGACAGAAGAAGTAATAAAGAAAGAAGTATAATCATCAAAGAAAAATCCTTATCGCATATGGTAAGGATTTTTCTTTTGCAAAAAAAATGGTGCTCCGATATCGGGGCACCTGTTCATTTAATAAGAGAGGTTATTTGGGATGAGTAAGATGGCTGCTGGCCATAAACTGCATCAAAGAGGCGAAACAGAAGTCATTTGGGGATCCTAACGTTTCGTCTCTCCCAACTACACCTTTATCATAGTGAAAAAGATTGAAGATGTTATGAAGAAGTTATGGTGAATTTGTGAAGTTATAAAAATCACAGACCATCCATGCTATAGTAGGATTATGGGGAGTGGTTTACATGAAAATACTTCTAGTTGACGATGAACGTAGAATTATAGAAGTTCTCGAAGCTTATTTGGTAAGAGAAGGCTATGAAATTCACAGTGCAGATAATGGAATCGACGCCTTAAAAAAAGTGAAAACAATCAACCCTGATTTAATTATACTAGACCTTATGCTGCCAGACATTTCCGGTGAAGAAGTATGCCGTTTGGTCAGAAAAGAGTCAGATGTTCCGATCTTCATGTTAACAGCAAAATCTGCTGAAGACGACCGGATTAATGGAATTGTTATGGGCGCGGATGACTATTTAACAAAACCATTCAGCCCGCGTGAAGTAGTTGTTCGAGTACAAGCCATTTTACGACGAGTCAAGAAAACAGAGAAGGTAGAACGACTCGAATTCAACAACCAAAAGTTAGCAATCGATCTAGAGAAAAAAGCCGTCATGGTAAAAGGCCAAGAAATTACTCTTACTCCCATCGAGTATAAGCTGTTAACCAATATGGCAATGAACCCCGGCCGCGTATACAGCCGAATGGATTTACTTGAAAAAATCCAGGATGAAGGCATGTACTATGAAGGCTATGAACGAAGTGTCGATACCCATATTAAAAACCTCCGAAAAAAAATCGAGCTCGATTCCCGCCAACCTGAGTTTATCATGACCGTATTTGGAATGGGCTACAAATTTGGAGGGGTAATCGATGCTGCAAACCCTGCGGTCTAAAATCCTGTTTTATCTAATCCTGATCTCGATGATCGGGATCTTTATTGTTAGCTTTTTTATCCAGTATGGTTTTGAAGAAAGCTTTAACAGTTATTTAGACCGAAATCGTGAAAAAAAGGTCGATCGAGTCATCACGGAAATTGAAAAGGATTATCGCGCAAATGGTCACTTCACCAGGGACCCAGTATACGCAATGCTCCATGAGAACGCCATGAGTGACCAGCTCTATTTTCAGCTCTATGACCGTTATGGGCAGCTTCAGATGGATTCCTCCAACATTCGTAGCATGTTAAACAGTTTAGGTCTGGCTGAACCTGAGCCGGATGGTGAGGAGTGGCACTCGAAAAAGTACACGCTCAAAGTTGATGGTGCTGTTATTGGGCAGCTTGTTGCTATTTATCCTGTAGGCCTCATTGATGATGAGTACAAATTTATACAGACTATTCAGCTATACATTTATGCCGCCGTTTGTTTGACAATTATATTGGCCATTATTTTTAGCATGCTTTTTTCGAAAAAATTAACCTCCGGGCTGAAAAAGGTATCATTTGCCGCCAATGAATTGCAGCAGCATAACCTAAATATAAGAATTCCGTTAAGGGGATTGCCAGAGGAAGTCAAGCAGTTGGCGATTTCTTTTAATAACCTTGCCGAATCATTGTCGAAGGAAGAAATGCTTCGGAAACAGTTTACCGGAGACTTGGCACATGAACTGCGCACGCCGCTTGCCACCTTAAGAAGTCAAATCGAGGCTTTCCAGGACGGTATATGGGAGCCAACTCCACAAAGACTCCAGGTATGCCATGAAGAGCTCATGCGGTTGGTTCGATTTGTTAATGAAATGGAAAAATTACTTGCCGCCGAAAATCCACAAATCAAGCTTGAAAAAATCGAAGTGGAAGCCGGGAGTGTATTGGCTGCCCTTTGGGAAATGTTTTTGCCATTGTTCAAAGAAAAGGGTGTTGAGCTTCATATTGTGGAGCCTGACCAGGAGGAATTATTTAAAGCGGATAAGGATCGCCTCATGCAAATTTTATCCAACGTGTTAAATAACGCCCTGAAATATACGCCTGAAGGAAGAAATGTTACGATTTCAGTGACCACAGAAATGGATGGCTATGTTGGATTCAGCATACAAGACGAAGGCTCCGGCATGGCCGAAAATGATATCCCTCATATTTTCGAACGCTTCTACCGCGGCGACAAATCCCGCGATCGGAAGACCGGCGGCATTGGCATCGGCCTTTCAATCGTCAAGGCGCTAATGGATGCCCATAAAGGGATGATCAACGTTAAAAGCCGTATAAATAATGGAACCAGCATTACTTTGTGGTTTCCGAAAGAAGACTAATTTTGAGCCGCTGCATGGGTGCAGCGGCTTTGATTTTGATGGATGCTATTGTCCCAAAAAGGTCAGCCCCAGTAAAAAGGGAAGATAG
>NZ_JBALNY010000030.1:0-1801 GCF_036962145.1 Bacillus sp. JJ1764
ACTCCCTCAATTTAATACGAATATCTCTCGAATGCTCACTTATTCGCAGGATTTCATAGCCCTTGTAATTGGAAATGCGGGTTAAAGGAATGAGTTCAGATCATTTTGGCTTCGTGAAGGCATAGTTAAATAAAGGAGTCAGCTACCACTCCATATTTTACCATATAATGTACATCTCCACACCGCCCCTGGAGGTTTTCCCTCCCATGTCTCAATGGGTCATTTGCCCTTTCATTCCTTCGTCATACCTTTCCAAGGGGTGGAGGCCAGTTATGCTAACCTGATGGGTCACTTTGCCCTTTTGTTAAAGAAACCTGGTACTCCGTACATATTTGAAATCCTACGAATAAGACAACATTCAAAATTAAAGTTTACTATATTAATACATTTTATATATCAAATGTTTTAATTCTAAGCTGCTATAGGAATTAATACTTGGACTTTACTTGGACAATATGACTCATTACTTCGTGCTATTCCTACAAAAATCCTTGCTAGTTTACCTATCAGTTTCATGATTGATTTCATTTTCTTTATCTTCTTTACCTTCACATTATGGGAATGGACAGATTTAAACTCAGGGTTATTCATCACAAGGCTCATAGTTGCTAAGTAGAGGAATCGCCGTAGCCTTGATCTTCCACGCTTTGAAATGACAATCTGTCCTTTCCATTTTCCTGAACTTGCTTCAGCTAGATGCAATCCTGCATGACGTAATAGAGAGTTTCCGTGAGAGAATCCGCTTAAGTCTCCTGACTCACCTAGTATCCCAGCCAATGAAATTTCACTTATTCCCTTAATCATAAGTAGTTTTTTCGCGAATGGTATTTTGCTGAGGACATCTTTAACTTGTTCTTCAACTCTTTCGAGTTGTTTTGCAGCGAGGTCATATTCTTCTAATAATTGTTCTAAATGGAATTTATAAGCATCAAGTGCTTGTCCGGTTCCAATAGAAGATTTTGCTAGATTGATTAGTAATTGAGCCTTTTTAGGTCCAGGTTGTCTTTTCATTAATGACTTCCATCCCCTCATGACATCTAATGGCTCCATTGAAGATATTTCACCTGGAGTTGGAAACAAACGAAGGGTTGCTATGGCTCCTTTGCACGAAACATCGTTAAACACTTGCCGCAGCTCTGGGAAGACAACATCTACCCATCGATTTATTTGATTGATAGACATGACGAGACGTTTTACAACCACATCACGATTAGACATTAGAACTCTAAGTTTCTCAAATGATTCTGATGATGGGCGAATGAAGGAATAATAGCCGTTTTTCACCATATCCGCGATAACGAGCGCATCCTTTTTATCACTCTTAGATTGGGTATTATCACGATTCTCTTTATTCCTTTTTACTAAGTGGGGATTGACCGTTACGACCTCAATGTTTTGGTTATATAACCATTTGGATAGGTTAATCCAATAATGACCTGTAGGCTCCATACCAACTATTGTTGAATCTAATTTTTTTAGTTTTTGTAAGTTTTGAATCCAACTTAATAGTTTTACGAATCCCTCTTCATTATTTTCAAATGAAAGTGGATCTCCAACTACAATTCCTCGGAAGTTAACAGCTCGAGCAACGTGTAGTTGTTGAGCGATATCCACACCAACAATAAGGTGTGTATCGGAAATTCTTTCTATTAGTTGATTTTGTTTGTCTTGCATTTTAAAATTCATAGTAGGGCTTCCTCCTTAAGACAATGAGTTTAGATTGGTCTCTATACTCGTATCTTACTGAGGGGCTCTATTTTTTTCAAACCTGATATTTAACGATCTACAGGAATGCTAACCT
>NZ_JBALNY010000266.1:0-1043 GCF_036962145.1 Bacillus sp. JJ1764
AAGCTTGGTAAGGTTTTAGATTGCCGAAGAACTTTGGTTACTAAATAATGTAGATATAAGGCAACTTTGTAATACAACACGTGAGAATGTCAGTCGCACCACTTTAACCAATTTTAGAAAAAAAAGAATTTTGGGGCATGAGAATAGCCATTTAATAATTTCCTGCAAAGAGGTTTTCGATGATTTGATAATATATAATTATTTTGCGTTGCAAATAAGGGGGAAAAACGAAAAAATCTTACAAATAATTATTCTCTATTTCTTTCCATATTCTACGATAGATTACTACCTGATTTACTTCATTTTTGTATAAGTCTCCATTTCGCATATTAATTTCTTAGTTATTAATTTATGACTTTTATTCCTATTTATCGAATAAACTTTAATTTCGTTAAGAAAGGAAGATTATTCACATGAAGTTTCTGACAAAAACTGAAATCAGCGCCATAGCACATCGGTGTAATCAAATACCAAGTCAAAATTGGAAGGTTAGTAAAATTACATTAGGTGATATTTCATTTTATGATGTAGTTACAGACGGCGACACAGAAATACCATTTACGAGGCAAGAGTGTGAATTTATTGCCCATGCACGAAACGATATTCCAAAGTTGATTCAGCACATTAACAGCTTACAAATGTTACTTCTCCAATATGAGCAAGTTCTTGGGGAATTAGGTTATCAAGCAGAAAAAAAGATCATTTAAATAAAACACTACTGGGAGAAAGAAAAACTAATGTTTATTTAATCCGTAAAAAGAGGCTGGAAATTCCAATCTCTTTTTACATTTAAATTGTTATATTAACTATAATATTTATCGAAATCATCTTTATGTAACTAAAAAAATTATAAAGAAAGCTTTATTTCTATTTTAGTACCCTTAATTTCCTCACTGGATATTCCGAATGTTCCATTATATTTTTAATTATTTTTTTACTACCATGAAACCAATACCTGTACCTTTGTGATTGCTAGAATAAAGTGAATAGTATACGCCAAATAAGTATCAATTACGGATTATACGGATAGAAGTACATGTATT
>NZ_JBALNY010000267.1:0-1107 GCF_036962145.1 Bacillus sp. JJ1764
TAAATAACGAATAGGAATACATTCCTATTCGTTATTTATGTCGAAAAATAGGAATGGTAGTGGATATGAAAATATGCCTTATTTTTGGATAATTAAGGCAAAGGTTAACACTATCTGCGTGGTAGGAAGGTGGTGGTTTATATTATAGTAACTTCAAACAATAATAATTATAAATATTTAAAGTGTCAAGTCATGAAAAAAAGAGGTGAATTATACGATCTAGTAAGAACATATGGGTTAACAAGTCAAGAGGTTCTTAAATGCAGCCAAGAATTAGATAACCTATTAAATAAACTAAGTAAAATATAGATAAATACCATCAAGATAAGTTACTAATAAGGAGTATTTTCATAGAGCCTTTAAAGGAATATTCTTTTAATAAATAATTAAATAAAAGATCCCAAGGAGGGTTTTTTTGCCTAAAAAAATACTTATTGTCGACGATGAGATAGGAATTTGTAAACTATTAAAAATATATTTGGAAAAGGAATCCTTTATAGCTGACATAAATGGGAACGGCAGGACTGGATTAATAAAGGCATTAAATCAACATTATGATTTAATCATATTAGATTTTTTACTTCCAGGTATTAATGGATACCAAGTTTTAACAAAATTAAGAGAGATAAAATCAACACCGGTCATCATAGTATCTTCTCAAGATGATGAAAATGTTATGACCTTCTTTATGAAATCCGGAGCTAATGAATTTGTAGTAAAGCCATTTGATTGTAAAAGTATGATGGATAAAGTAAAAAAATTAATAAGTTAACCCTTTAAAATTACAGGTAATTAGTAGATTTTTTATCATTGATTGAGTAATTTTTTGATATATTCCACAATTTATCTGCACACTTATATAAGTGAATTAATATTCGGTTTTCCTGGGAAAGTGAGTTTGAGGATATGTTAACAATAAGGGGTGTATTAAATGTTGTTAAATGAACTGGCTATAAAATATGGAAAAAAGGCATTATATAAAAAGAATGACGGTTTAATATACACATGAATAATGGACTTTATTACATTAATCGCGGGACTGTTAAATTGTTATACGGACATTCAAAAGATTAGGTTATTGCTGCCGATTTTTTTAAAAGAGGGGGA
>NZ_JBALNY010000268.1:0-1796 GCF_036962145.1 Bacillus sp. JJ1764
ATTTATTTTCAATGTGGGGCATAATTATTTGGTTAATTTCGATTCCATTAGGTTTTATAGTTTTTAAACAAACAAAAGAAAAAAACAATATAAGGCAACTAATATTGTATTCAACTTCATTTATGATGTTTTTTGCAGAACTTTTGCAATGGAATGAATATTTCAAATTTTGGTAGGGGGGATGATGTCGAAGGGTTATATCGAAATGTCCAAGAAAAAAAATTATCCAATGGAATCTGAACTTAAACATCTAATTTTTAAACAGCCGCATTTTTTAAGAGGAATGCGGCTTTCACTATTAAAAGTAAATTTGTTGTATCAAACTTCAATAAAAAAAGTTTTTTTGAAACCCTGTTTACCTTCGGTGGTGATTTTTATGGCTCGTGTTTTAGGGAAACGTTGCACCCAGTTTAACTCTAATAGCCTTTCTAGCAGGGCATTTCCTAATGCTCCAGCTAGGTGGTGACGTCTTTCACTCCAATCTAAACATTTGTGGGAGAATGAACGGCGTTTTTTCTTAACATTTTCAAGGTTAATTTGGAAGGACTTAAAGAATTCTTCTCCTTTTTCAGTAACAGTAAAGCCATCCTTTTCTTCACAAATAACACTCATTTTTATTAAAGAATCTGTTAATTGCACTCCCAAATTCCCCGCAAGGTGATCGTAGCACGTTCTTGCAAAACGTATTGCTTTATCTTCCGAAGCTTGATTAAACGACTTAATTTTAATTGGTGGCGCTATTGATAATAGTGACTCCATAATCTGAGCAACTTCCTGATTCCGAATTCCATAGTATCGGTGTCTCCCCTGTTTCTCAACAGTGAGTACATTAGCATCGACCATTTTAGCAAATGGAAACTAGCTGTTTGAGGTTTGATACCTGCCATATATGCTAATTCACTTGCGGGATGGTATCGACCATCTAATAAGACTGTTAATATTGCTGCACGAGAAGCTTCGCTAACAATAGAAGCGACAACTGCTATATTTGGAATTGCATTCATTTAACCATCTCCTAATGTAATCCATATTTCGATTATAGTCGAAGTAATTATGATCTACAATAAAATGAGAAGACAAAATAGGAGGAAATCAGAATGGATACAGTATCTCAAGTTTTTAACACTGAAATTATTAAACCTAAAATACTATACTACGGAACCCCAGTCATTTTACTGAGTACTCTTAATGAGGATGAAACAGTAAATATTAGTCCTATATCGTCATCATGGGCATTGGGTGATTATATAATATTGGGCCTTGGCCTTGGCGGAAAAGCTATTGAGAATTTAAAACAATATCCGGAATGTGTAATAAATATTCCAAGTCCTTCTTTATGGGAGAATGTTGAGCGATTGGCTCCAATTACAGGGAAAAATCCAGTTCCGGATAACAAGAAACAGATCGGATTTATCTATAAAAAAGAAAAGTATGATATTAGTGGATTTACTCCAGTTGAGTCTAAATCGGTAAAACCAACTCGGATTCAAGAATGTCCAATTCAAATTGAAGCAAAGGTGAAACACATTCGAATTCCTGAATATTCCCCTGAATTTGCAATTGTTGAGACACAATCTATACACGTACATGCTCATAAAGAAATCATCATCGGAGAAAATCATATTGACCCAAGTAAATGGAGTCCACTGATATATAATTTTCGACACTACTTTGGTTTAGGCGAACAATTAGGAAAAACCTATCGATCGGAAATATAAATCATTATCAAACTTTGTACGGCACGGTCTTCCGCAATAGGGTGCTTATATGGAGTAATGAAAAAGCCTAATTTCTCA
>NZ_JBALNY010000269.1:0-1018 GCF_036962145.1 Bacillus sp. JJ1764
AGAAAGAATCTATTTTGAACAATCTTTTTTCAAAATAGATTCTTTCTATTTGTTGCATAGTAAGGGGTTAGTCGATATTTTTGATCAAACTTTATTACGAGTCAACAGTTAGCTCAATAACAAAAGGCTGCCATTTTTGTAGCAGCCTTTTCTTCAAGGAAAGCCCCTTTAGCTAAATAAGGCAAGTCATATTACTTGTTCCGTTCTTTATAAAGTTCCCATGTTTTATCCATAAACATCTTTATCTTCCCCATATGTGGTATCCCAGGTGACTGAAGCATATAATCATATTTCTTCATATCTTCTTTTTCAAGCAATTCTACTAAGTACCAATATCGAAGTTCTTGGTTTTTACAAAATTTAAATTCAGGGTCGTTAAAGATAATCTCCCTCAACTCATTTTCATCCTCTTTGTATTGCTCTTTCTTTGCAACATCAAATTTTTTGACTTCACGATAAAACTGATTCTCAATTATATCAATAGTTACATCTGCAATCATGATGCCTTGATTTTGCAACCAGGTATTATCTATTTCCACACCTACGAAGGTACCATTTTGAAGAATAAATAATGTCAAACTTTTCGGTGAGTCGAAATCTAATGATTTAATGCGTTGATTATGTGCACGTACTTCGGTTTTGAATTCTTTTGAATACTCACTGTACCAGTCAGTTGGAATGATGTATTCCTCGGAATTATAGTAAGTATAATGGTAATAGACATATTTAGAATTAGAATCACTTGCATATTTCAAGAAGTCGTCAATTTTATCTATATTTAAATAAAGTCGATTAGAAATATCAAAATCACTGACTTCTAAAGGAATGAGGTTACAGTTAGTGATTTTCTCGTTAAGATACTTGCTTTTCATTATCGACATACTACTTCTCCTAAACTAATTTTTTTCCTTCCAATAAATAATTGCTAAGGTCACTACTCAATTGGTTCATATTTTGATTTTACCACAATGTACCATATATTTAAGGGATTCTTCTTAAACTAACCTCCCTCAATAAA
>NZ_JBALNY010000270.1:0-1997 GCF_036962145.1 Bacillus sp. JJ1764
ATATATTAGAGAAAATAGAACTATTTTAATGCTAAGTTGTAGTATACCCTGTCCATTCAAAAAATATTTTATAATATACCCACTAAATAATGATATTACAACCGGAATAGATAAAAAAAGTATATTCTTCCAAAAAAGCGGTATATTAACTTTTATTTTCTTATGATAATAAATATTCATAACAATTATGTTCCCAATTGTTAAAGAAATTCCAGTGGCAATGGCACAACCAATACCTCCCCACATTTTGGCTAAAGGAATACTTATTAATATATTTAATACAGCAATAATGGAATAAACTACAGACCTAAATCCATGTAAATTTTTTGCTTGTAGAATCGATAGTCCAACATTTTGAATTAGCGGAATAGTTAGGGGCACCATAATAATTAAAACAATAAAAAAAGCATTATTGTATTCAGATCCAGCCCAAATACTAATAAAATTTTGACCAAATAATATAAATCCACTAATAATATAAGCCATTATAATATATTGGACCCTACCAAATTTTATCATCATTTGTGTAAATTCATTACTTGCGGCATTATT
The DNA here is from genome assembly GCF_036962145.1 of Bacillus sp. JJ1764. NCBI lineage: Bacteria > Bacillati > Bacillota > Bacilli > Caryophanales > Bacillaceae > Bacillus > Bacillus sp. JJ1764. The sequence goes on from NZ_JBALNY010000270.1 coordinate 553, forward strand.
AGCAACCATCATAGAAATCCTAGGTAATAGGAGCCCACTTACAGATGTTGAAAAATTAATATACATTAACACAAACTGCATCCCAACTGAATATACAGCTACCATTATAGTCCCTGATAACATCCCAAGAATAAATTGGTCTGAACTCCAATATATTTTATCAACTATTACATTCAAAAATATAAAAAATGAATAACCAGCAATCTCTCTTAATAATTTATAATCAAATTTATCAAAGGTAATATCAATTTTTAAAACTTTATAGCAATAAATTACGTTTAAAACTAAACAGAGTATATTTAAAATAGCATTTACTACCACTAAAGAAACTGATCCGTGACCTAACAAAAGCAATGGTAAGGTTATACAAGGACCAATTATAGTACGAATAATTGTAACCAATCTTATAAAAATAAACTTTTCATATGCTTGTATAATTGAGCCGAAAACACTTAAAGGAAAAGATAATGCAAAATTAATAATTAATATTAACATCATTATTTTTGCTTTTTCCAATTCGTCCCCTGTCAATGTTGCACTAAACATACTATCAATATTTTTATATAAAATTCCACCAACAATAATAGTTATTAATCCAATAATACTGTACAAAACAATAAACATACCATTAAGTTTTGACTCGGCTCTTGTATCTCCCAGAGCTCGATTCCGAGCGGTATACCTTACAATTGCATTTCCTAATCCCATATCAAGTATACTTAAATATCCCACAATTGAGCCTATTAATGAATATACTCCATATTCTGACTGTCCTAAAAAACGTAACATTATGGGTGTAAAGAGAAAAGAAATTAATATAGTAATAATTATTGTTGCATACGATAGAATTGCGCCAGTCTTGACTTCATTAAGCTTCAAATCAATTCCTGCTTTCGCACATTATTACAATTGTCATTTATATATTTGATGCACAACTACGATATTTTAATATTTAAAAAATGAACCTTTTTCATTATTGCCAATCATAATAATTTATTTTGTCTAAATAAAAAGCAATATTAGATTTTTGATTTTTCTATAATTTTTTCTAATTCTTTGTTTTTATTTCTCATTTCAATCTTTATTTTTTGAATATTATTAATATCTGAGTTTATAATACTAAACATTTGCTCAGAATTTTCAAATTCCTTTAAATCAAATAATTTCTCGTAAGATTCAACCACCATTCCAAACCCCTTAACTTTTGACTGCCAAATTACGCCTATATATGGTAATAGATATTTTTGAGCAATTATCATTGAATGCATTCTTCCACCGATTAGATAATCTAGTGATCCGTACAATTCATAAATATCTTCAAGGCTATTCGGCATTGAAATATTAAAGTATTTAATTTCACTTGTTGATAAGGAGCTCTCTACCTCTTTAATTGCAGACCAATCTATTGTATCTGTTGAGAAAAGTGTAACTATATAGGAATCTGT
>NZ_JBALNY010000271.1:0-1830 GCF_036962145.1 Bacillus sp. JJ1764
TATTAATAGAGTCCAGATATGAGAGCAGAGAATCGTCTCTACATTCAATTCGTATTTTATTAATTCTTTCTCTATTTTCTATAGTTACTGTCTCTAATAGATCTTTATAAAAATCTTCTTTTATATTTTGTAGATGTGAAAAATTCTCTAAATAAATATATACAGTTTCATCTATATTCTTTATTAGTTCAATAAATCGGTTAACTTGATTTATTTCCAAATATGACGGGTCTAGATTTTCATAAAAAGAAAGTACCCATCTTAATCTGCACTTGAATGATCTTTCTTCTATGAAATTTAGAAATTCTTTTACTAGATTCGATTTATTTAAGTGATTTTTAAACACTAAATAAGGCACATAATTTAAATCACTATTTTTCTCAATTATTAACTCAAGCAGTGTGTGTCCAATTTGACTTTTGTGTTTGAAATTTTCATCAACAACAATATCTAACACCCTATTTTGATTCCAAGGATTTTTTATAAAACCAGTTAGGTAAAGATAATTTTCAAAGAAATTCGATACTTCTTTTGAAGAGTGAAACAAGAACGACTTCCGTATTTCTTGTTCCTTTAAATATTCGTACTCTGTATAATCATCAAAATCATACATATCTTTATCACGAATTCTGTCCCAATCTATTCTTAAATACATTTCATAAAGGTCATTAATATACTTAGCTTTTAGTTTCTCTATATCAGTATCATTAGTTATTGAATTTCTGTTTAAAAATCTTATATACTTCTGTACAAGTATACAATGTTCCAAAATCTCCGGATCTAAATACTTTTCAATTAGGATTAGGATATACCCTTTATCGTAAGAAGCAACTTCTTCATTATTTGTATACTCTTCACAATAAGTTACTAATAAATCTAAACTCATAATATTATTTTTATCGAAATGATTATTTACAGCATCCCAAATATGTTTTCTAAACACTTTCATTTTTTCTATATTAGGTAATTCATATTTATAAAATGTGATTTTATCCCCTCTTTCAGCCTTGAAAACATCAAAAGTAAATCGGAGGATAGTCTTAGCTAATTCATAAAATGCAACAGAATATAAAGCATCCCCTTTCTTTACTCCATCTATTATTAACTCGAATAATGTTAGCTGTCTGTAATAATCATAGCGTTCATCTTCTATTTCAAATGAAAAGGCTTCACGAATTTTGTTTATTAACTCCGGCAAATGTTGGGGTTGTTTTCTGACAAAGTCAAAACTTAGTTCAATGCTGCTTTTTAATTCCATTGGGATGAATTTAAAATAATTCCCTAATAACTCAATTACATCGTTTTTATTATAATCAAATTGATTTTTTTCATAAGATGTATTGTATTCTTTAACATTTACATCAGGCAATTTCATTATTGTTTCAAATAAGTATTCTAATGCCTCATTTTGTAAATAAAACCAAAAAACCTTTAAGAATTCCAAGTTTTGTTCAGGGCTTATTTTACTATTTAAATAATTTATAAGTGATGGCCTTACTTTCCCCATTACTTTTTCTGCTCCAAACGAATTATTTGCAGCAATTACACACTCTTTAACTCGTTCCGCATTTGTTGCATAAAATTTTTCAAGCAAGAGTTCAAAAGATAAATAATCTTTATCAATAAAAGCCAAGTAGAAAAAGTAATTCGATATATTTTGTTCGGGTACCTTCACATAATCATACTGTATTTCTACCAATTCCCATTTTTCAAGTTTCTCTATTGTCTCTACAAATTCATAATAATTAATTCTAAATTCGTTTATTATTGGTTCAAGTAATTGTCTATTTTTATAAGGTAGGGTATGAAAAAACGATATTATCCCTAAAC
>NZ_JBALNY010000031.1:0-20418 GCF_036962145.1 Bacillus sp. JJ1764
TTGTTGAAAGAAGAATTTCATCATTGGTGGTGTTACGATAGTAGTAATTAATACTACAATGACCAAAATAGAGAATAGTTCTTGGCCAATTAGCTTTGCTTCCAAACCAATGGTGGCTAGGATTAAGGCGACTTCTCCACGTGAGACCATGGCTGCGCCAATTCCCATTGAACTAGCCCATGAAAAATTAGATAATTTTGCTCCTAATGCCGCACCAATTAACTTTGTTAGGATGGCGATTATGCTGAATAATAAAATCAATCCTATATTTTGAGAAAGTCCATCAAGGCTTGCCTTTACACCTATTGACGTGAAAAAAACAGGAACAAAAATGGAATACCCGATGGTTTCTATCTTTTCAAAGACTTCTTGGCGATAATTTGTTTGACTGATGGCTACCCCCGCTATATATGCACCAATTATGGCTGCAACACCAGCTAATTCTGCTGTATAAGCAAATAGAAAACAAATGATTAGCGCAGCAGAAACCAGTGATTCGGTTACTCTTAATGGAGAGAATTTCTTGAGAAACCAAGGGACGAGTTTCCATGCAGCTAATATGGATAGCCCAAAGAATAATACCTTTTTAATAAGGACCATTCCCAAATTAACATCTCCACCAGCCATACTCATTAAAAAGGCTAAGGCAATGATGACGACTACATCATCAATGACTGCAGCTCCAAGTATAGTGGCGCCCTCTTTCGTTCGCATTTTATTTAATTCCTTTAATGCTTGGACAGATATACTTACACTGGTAGCTGAAAGTAATAATCCTAAAAACAAGGCTTCAACTGTCGTCATATTCATGATGATTCCTGCAAAGTAACCTACTAGAAATGGAACCATAATCCCGCTAAGACCTACGAGTGTTGCTGCTTTGCCTGAGCGCTTAAATTCCTGCAAATCTGTTTCCATTCCGGCGATAAACATTAATAAAATCACGCCAATTTGACTAAGTTCCTCTAAAGTTGTAGTTTCTGAAACCAATCCCAACACAGCAGGACCTAATAAAACCCCGATTAACAGCTTACCTAAAACGGCAGGCTGCCGCAGTTTTACACTAATTTCCCCCGCCAGTTTTGACGCCACTAAAATAATGGCTAACTCAAAAATTAAATCCATCTAATCACCATTCCTTTTATTGAAATAGAAAAAGAGCCCATAAATGGAATACAGGCCCTTTTTTAGGTACAGAAAAAGCCTGTCAACCAAAGGACATACGTATCCTTAGGTGACAGACTCCTCCAAAAAAATATACCGTAATATTAAGTTATTAATATAGTAACAGATTTTAAAGTATTTTTCAAGCTACTCCCATTTCTTTATCCTATTGATAACTTTTTCCTTAAAGAGCGTGATGAATGTGGTTTCTCCTTTTTGAACTTTTTGCTTATTCCATTCATTCAAACTGGCAATTAAGATCAGAAAGAAACCGGCAATTAATAAATAGATCCACCAAGGCATATTACCCCAATATGGTCTTGTTTGAAGAAATACATTTAATAGCAAAACGCCTGCTCCCGTAAAAAAATATGATTTTATTTGTAAAGTCATCCCAGCAATCATCGATAATAAAGATAGTGAGCCGATAATAATCGCGTCATAAATTGTATTACTCGCAAGGCCGTCTTGAATAAGCAATAGTGAAACAATTAGTAGAACACTCCACTGTAATCTTTTAGTAAATCCACTATATCGTCCTTTTAACATCTTTCTAATAAAGATGACAACTACAATAAATGGCAGAACAAGAACTTCCCTTTGCCATAAAGGCGGAATATTTAATAATTCAATCAACACGTAATAGGGCTGTAAAAGGTAAATACCACCAAGAATCGGCATGAAAACAGACAATTGTTGTGGTACTCTTTTACTTTGCAATAAAAAGGTAATCGCAATGAATAATCCCGGCAACGTCCGTAACCATAAATAAGGCTGAACAAAAAAGTATAAGGATCCAAAATAAAGAAAGCTAATCAATGTATAGGCATCCAGTTTAAACGTACGTTGCTTTGTTCCAACCTCAAAGATTTGAGCATATAGGAATTGACCTAATGCAACCATGCCCACCCCAATTCCTCCAGATAGGAGGATTTTGGAGAAAGGAGCCAGTTCCTCTAAAAAGTAGAATTCCATGGTTGCCATAAACATCATAAATAGTGGAATAATCCCCCATTGATCCCATTTGATTTTATGCATATAAAAACAGGTCATCAACACATACGTACATAAAACTAAGTATGTCTGCCAATGAAAAGGATACGTCCAAAGCATACATAAGATCCCGAATATAGAAAATGGAACAAAGTAATAGGTAGTTCGTTTTTTAAATTCATCATTCGTCAGGTATGAAAACCCGAGGAGAAGTACACTTACAATTGGAAATTCATAGTACCCACTATATTCTTCAATGAAAAAGTCAAACCCTGTTAAGATACTAAAAAATAACGTGGTAAAACTGCCATATAAGAAACTTTTTATTTTCCATTCCACCGATGCCAGTTTAGCGCAATATCCGTAAATCAACACTGCTAGGATAAAACTGTAAATCGAATCTGCATGATATACAAACCAAGTAATAATGAGGGTTAATGGATATATGCAATGACCTACCAGAGCAAATTCATGAGACAAATCATTGTCTTTTCTCCTCAATCCAAATGCAATGAATAGCAATAGGATTGCACTACCTGTAACAATTAAAGCTTTTATGGCAACAGGAATTGTACATGTAACAAATAAGGAATGCATAATTGAAAAATAGGCTAAAAGTGTTTCCACACTTACTAGATACGAAATCCATTTAGCCCCCACTTTTCTATAAAAATAATAAAGCATTCCAATCCCCATGGATAGAATAAGCGGCTGAACCCAAAATTGATTGATGGGGCCAGTCAGAGCATAGAGTATGCTGATTCCATAAAATGCTACAGATGTATATAAGGAAGTCTCGGCTAGTTTTATTTCACCTGTTTTCTTCCATACAAAGCTGGAACCAAGAACAAGAAATGCCGCGACGGCAAAATGGACTGCTGAACCATAATATAAAGAATACTCTAGATTATATGCGTTTATTTGCTCTCCAAACGCAGCAAAGGATAGACCAAATGTAATAGGTAATGCCCATATCGCCGCTTGGGTGAATGGTTTCCTTGTTTCAAACTTCCATTCCAGAAAGGATATCAGGGCTAATGCCAACAGCATAACCCCTAGCTCCCACCGCATAAAAAGTGCCGACGTATATAAAATAGCTAATGCCATTACTGCTAATCCGGTATCTTTTGAACTATTTTGGATCACCAGAATATATTTTGACCATTTTATGACTCCAAAAACAATAAATAACAAAAAACCACTGAAAAATAAAATCACAGAAACATGAGCATCTGTTATCATGATTAATGCCTCGTAGATACCAGTTGCTGCGAATATAGAGCTTAGATACGAAAACAGCAGAATAGAACTATTATGGGTTAAATAAATAAAGTTTATGGCAATAATCCAGTATGCAATCATCAGGGTCACTGAATGGTGCTCTGAACGGAGAAGAATGCCTTCCAGAGTTATATATATAAAGGCAAATCCTGAAATAACCGCACTGGTATACTGAAAGATTTTATCTAATGAAAACCGTTCATCCAATCTCTTTGGAACCAACACCATACCAAAACCTATTAGAGCATAGACGATTTCACCAAAATAATCCAGAAAACTATGTTCAACCAATTGATAGGCCCCATATACAATCATGATGCTAAAGACAAAATGATAATGTCTTGTCCCGCTTACATACATCATCGATAAATAAATAATCGCTGTTAATAGGATGTTCATCCCATAAACGGCTGGGTGATCAAAGAAAAACAGCAGAAATATAGTGCTTAAAACAAGATTTACTTGAATAAAAACAACAAATTCATTAACAAATAATTGGAGTCGGGACCAGTTTTTCCATTTGTGGTATAGGAAAATCAGGGTAGCATTAAATAGTGTCAACCCAAGATAAAAGAAATCAATATTGATTGGTAATCCTGCTAATAGAAAGGCAAATCCTGCTGAAGCAAACACATATGAAAACCAAACAAAAGGTCTAGAATTTAATTTATAAGCAATACATATGTACACGATCGCAGGAATCCAGCTACCCACCACTCCGAGAAGGTATCTTCCCCCTCCATAAATTGACATATAGGGCCCCAATAGACCAAACCATCCAAGTGAAAGGATGAATATGGGTAAAAAAAGACTACCTAATACAAGAAAAGAAAATGCCGTTTTTTTAATTTGTAAAAATTTATACGTTAAAAAGGCGATACCAAAAAACACTAATGAAACGACAGCGATTGAGGCACTTTTCATGATTGCTGTCATTGTTTCCCAATTACTCGTTGCGACGAATAGTCCTCCGATTAGTAGAAAGATCACTCCGATATTTAATGACCATGTTATATTTCTTTCCCGGATTTCCTCAGGAGTTAACGTTTTTTTAACCTTGGACTGTTTTTTGGGTAATCCCAAATTTTCTGATTCTAGTTTCACTTCAGGTAATTGTCTAGCTTCTATTTCTTGAAGATCAATATGATAAAGGTTATCTGCTTCTACGACTGTTTCAACGATTGATTCAGAAAGATATCCCTTTTCCATTAAAGTAAACAATTCTTTTCTAAAGATTTTTCTCCTCTGATCTCTTGTCGTCTGTTCCACTTTATTCTCCCCTTACTATTATGAAGGATTTACCAATAATTCAATTTTACACCTAGTGTAATATTACACTTTTATATATGATTTTTCAACATTTTTAAGGAAACTTATTTGTGGACTGCCCTTTTTAAGCCACATTAGGCGTTTACTCAAACTAAAGGACATGCTCTAACATAATGTAATGTAGTAATTGTAAGGAGGTGGGAAGAATGACTGGAGCAAACAACAGCTTTGCATTAATTGTTGTACTGTTCATTTTGTTGATTATTATTGGTGCTTCTTTTATGGGAGGATACTATTAATTTAGTATTTTTTAGTAGATTCAGCAGTAAGGACACAAATAATAGCACATTATGAAGATGAAAAAAGCTGTGCATTTGCACAGCTTTTTTTAATGATCAGATGATGTTTTCGTTGCTTTACTATTTTTTGGCCCTAAATACTGATAATCATTTGGATTAATTGAAGTATAACCTTGTGGCTTATAGAAACGTAATAGATCTTTATAGACAATTTCATCTGACATTTGTAATTCGGTACTGATTTTATCGGAAATTTCTTTACATGCATCTGCCTGTTCTGTTAATTCACCAGTCTCGGCAGAATAACATTTATCTTTAATTTGAATTTTGTCAGATGAGGCAAAATCGCCATTTCTAAATAATGCCCAATTACGGTGTTGTGGTGATAATAAATCTGAACCAAATTCCATATAGTCCTTTGTGTCAATTCCCAATAAATGTAGAAGAGTTGGACGAACGTCTACTTCTCCACCCACTTGGGATTGTACCCCGCCTTTAACTCCAGGTACATGAATGAATAAAGGAACTCGTTGTAGTTTTGCATTGATAACTGGCGTAACCTCATCCACACCTAATACTTTCGCCATAGCATCATTGTGGTTTTCGGAGATACCATAATGGTCACCATACATCACGATCACCGTATGATCATATAAACCTGATGCCTTTAAATCATTAAAGAACTGTTCCAAAGCTTGATCCATGTAATGAGCAGATTGGAAGTACTGGTTAACAACCGTATCACCATAATCCCCAGCAGGGAAATCAGTATCTTCTGGATCCATGGCAAATGGGAAATGGTTTGATAATGTAATAAACTTTGTATAGAAAGGTTGTTTCATGCTAGTCAATAATGGCATAGATTCTTTAAAGAATGGCTTATCTTTCATACCGTAGTTCTTTGTATTTTCATCTGACATGCTGTAATATTCTGCATCATAAAACTGATCATAACCCAATGCTTTATACATTACATTTCGGTTCCAGAATGTCTTATAGTTTCCATGGAACACTGCTGAATTATACCCGTAGCCTTTTAAAATTGCAGGGGCTGCTTGGTAAGTATTCTGACCTTTGTTCACAAAAACTGCGCCTTGTGCCATTGGATATAATGAGTTTTCCATTAAAAATTCTGCATCGGAAGTTTTCCCTTGTCCTGTTTGATGGTAAAAGTTATTAAAATAGAATGTATTGCCATCATGTGCTAATGAATTTAGAAATGGAGTAACTTCTTGGCCGTCTGGCATTTTGTAATCAATCATAAATGATTGGAAAGATTCCATTGAGACGTAAATCACATTCATACCTTTTGCTTTACCAAAGTATTCAGGATTCGGAGCAGCATAGTTTGCTTTTCTATAGTTCTCTACATCAGTAATATCACTTGAATCAGCTAATGCACGTTGACTGGATGATTTTATATTTTGAATGACATCATAAATGGTAAAGTTATAGGCACCTAGGTATTTCACAAGGTAGTTTCTATCAAAAGAACGGGTTAAAAGCTGCGGACGATCCTTTTCAGCCAAACCTAAGTTAAAAAGAAATGTTGTAATAGCCATTAAAAGAACAATCTTATATGATTTTCTGTTCGTTACCGTTACTTTCTTAAATACAGTTAATGCAAGTGCAATTAATACAAAAAAGTCCGTAAAGTAAAAAATATCAAGTGGAGACATTAATGAAAGTGCGCTATCTCCCAGCTGCCCCGCATTTGTTTTCGTCTGCATTAATACCGGAACCGTAATGAAATCATTAAAAAACCGATAATAAGCAATATTAGCATACAATAAGAAGGATAAAATAAAGTTGGTAATAATCATTACCAGTTTTGAACGCTTTTTAAAAAGAAGAGCTAATCCAAAAAAGAATAACGCAGAGCTTATTGGATTTATTAATAATAAAAATTTCTGCAGATTGTTATCTATACCTAGATTAAATTCAATTTGATATGCCGCGTACGTTTTGACCCAGAACAGTACTACAGCAATTGCAAAAAACGTCATGTGATTATTGTTTAGTTTTTTAGGAAGTCTAATTTTCTTCATTGCCTATTTCTCCTCTCACTTACCAAATTAAGCTTCGGTAAACGAACCTCAATTACTATATCACACTTTTTATAAAAAGAAAAACATAAATTATCCCATTTTTTGTGTTATAGGACTCTGTCTTTTTTCTGCTTTTTTCGACAACCTTTGCCTTGTTCCATTCCCCATTTTTCTCTTAAAACATCTCTTAATTAATATGCCCCGTTCACTTTGGACATGTCTTTTTCAGTCTCAATTATATAAGACGTTTTTGATTTCCATTTAGTTTCATTTTTTTTGGTTCCATGATCTCAAGAAGAAATTACTTTTACCAAGCAAGAAATTGTTTTTTTCATTTCCCACTATCATATACACGAATAATGGGATATTCAATCGGCTTTTAGTCTTATCTTTAGATGAAATATTTTCATAAAATAAGGAACATACTAATAAGGATCAAGTCTACATAACAAATAAGGAGAATTTTCTAATGCCAAGAATTAGGCCGGAATTTACTAAAAGCCCCTATTTTGTGGATGAACCAGGAAACTGGCATCTTAAGCCAGGTGCTCCAAAAGAACTACATGATGAGCTTAATAAGTNNNGTACTATTGAGGGCGTTAAAATTGATTACCCGTATGATCTATAAACTGACTTTCTCCTATTATTATATAGAAGAAAACGATTACAAGTTGTACGCGTATGATTGCAAGAAAGATAACAAAAACTAACATGAAAATTTGATGGAGGTGTTGGTTGTGAATGTAAATCGTGTAAAACAAATTTTATCTTCTTCAGCTGATATTGAGGTTAAATATAATGGTGCCTCTGTGTGGATTGATCAATTAAATGAAGACGGAAGAACAGCAACTGTTCATTTAAGGGGTCCTCTTGAAGAACGAACTACTGTGGAAATAAACGAATTGGTTGAAGAATAAAACAAAATTTCGAAAGGCAGGAATCTCCTGCCTTAAATTACGTCTTTATTTTCCTCTTTGGATTTTACCAGGCTGCGGCTGTTCTTTTGATACGATGCTTCCTAACACTTCTCGATCAAAATTCCCGGCATCCTTACCTGCGCCAGGGGAAATATGTGACATCGGTAGTTGTTCTAATTCTTTTCCTCTTGGCAAATTCCTCACTCCTTTCTTTTAAAATAACCAAAAACATAAATATTAATCGACAATTTTTGAAGGTAGATTGCTCCTTTTTTCATAATAAAAAACCAGCCAAAAATTTTTCGACTGGTTGTATTTTACTGATTATTTATACTAATAGTTGCCAAAGATTTTAATGTCATGTCATCCATTGGCGGGTTATGTAAACCAGCTCTCACATCCCTATAATAGCGTTGCAGGGGATTTTTTAATGAAAGACTTTGGGCTCCCACAATTCTCATTGCCAAATCTACAATCTTTATAGCATTGTTGGTTACCGTTAGTTTTGCAGCACCCAGCGCCGGTCCCAGTTTTAATTTTTCCTGATCGTTTGAAAAATCCCACTGTTTTGCAACCCCGTAAAGAAAATATTCACATTGCATTAATAATAACTCTATTTCCCCCAATCTATTCTGAACATTAGGCAGTTCAATGATTGGCCCAGTAATACTGTTTGGAGAATAGCTACTTGCAAACTCTATCGCATATTTTTTTGCCGATTTCGCAATCCCTAGATAACAGGCAGGTATATGCAACAGCCAGCCATTCGTTTTTTTATCATGATCATTTAGCTTCTCAACTAAATACTGATTAGGTACTTGAACATTTTTTAAAATTAAATCGTGACTACCGGTTCCTCGCATGGCAATGCTATCCCACGTCTCCTCAATCTCTACCCCTTGCGTTGTCCGAGGGATTAGAAAATTAGCGACCTCATTTGATTCATGAATAGTCGCACTTACAATTAATAAATCAAGCATAGGTGACATCGTTGTATACGTTTTACGGCCATTGATGATCCATTCATCACCGATTTTTTTTGCAGTTGTTTCTGGCCTTCCTCCACGGGTAGGGCTACCTGTCTTCGGTTCTGTTTGTGCACTATTCAGTAGTTGACCGGATAGTACTTTTTCGCATAATTCCGCAAAGACTGTTTCGTTCCAAAGCTCTTTTTCACTTAAGTTAAAAACAATTCCCATATGCCATCCAATTGATAACGATGTAGCTCCATCCCCTTCAGCCATTTTTTCTTGAAGTCGAACAAGTTCATAAAGTGAAATGCCCTTTCCGCCAAATTTGGTCGGTACGGTTAGAGCTGTATATCTTGTCTTCTTTAAATCCTGAATATTTTCATATGGAAAACTACCATCTAGATCTACCTGATGAGCTCTTTGGGAAAATTGTTTATACAGCTCTTCCATTAATACAAGTCTTTCTTCTATTGAACTTGTCTCATAAAAATTCACGCTTCTTCTCCCCCTTATATTTTATCTATACTTTAGAATCCAGGTTAGCAAAACTCTCCAAGTTTTTATTATCACCTATCACAACAAGGACATCGCCTATTTCAATTATCTTATCCGGTGAAGGGGAAATATCAATCTCGTGTTTATGTCGAATGGCGATAACACTTAAATTAAATTTTGCTCTTAAATCAAGTTCCCTTAATGTATTATTTGTCATCTGATCGGGTATTCTGACTTCTTCCACACTATAATCCTTGGAAAGTTCAATGAAATTCAACACATTGGGCGATAAAAGCTGGTGAGCGACTCTTATTCCCATATCACGTTCAGGAAATACTACCCAATCAGCACCAACCTTTTTCAAGACTTGTCCATGCAATTTATTTAAAGCTTTGGCTATTACCTTCTTTACACCAAGCTCTTTTAATAATAAAGCACTTAAGATGCTAGCTTGTATATCATTTCCAATTGCAACGATAACCGTATCAAAATTTCGAATGCCAATTGATTTTAACGCTTCCTGATCTGTTGAATCAGCAATGACAGAATGTGTCACAAACGGATGGGATTCGTCCACTCGTTCTTCATTAATATCTACCCCAAGCACTTCTTGACCTGATTCGAATAATTTATTAGCAATGCTTAATCCAAATCTGCCTAATCCAATTACTGCATATTGATTAGCCAATCCAAAACCCTCCTTAGAAGTCATACTACCCAATCATGATTTTTCCTTTTGGATAACGGAAAGCATCCGGATTTCTTCGTATGGTAACAGCATAAGCAATGGTTAGCGGGCCTACCCTTCCTGCAAACATGGTAAAAATAATTAATGCTTTCCCAAATGGGGACAATTCAGGTGTCAGCCCCATCGATAGACCGACTGTTGCAAATGCGGATGTTGCTTCAAAGATGATCATTAAAAAATCTTTGCCATGCTCAGTTATTGTTAAAATCAGAGATACAAAAATGACAAGAAATAGTCCACTAAACGTTACAGTTAAAGCCTTATAAATTGTTTCATAAATAATCCTTTGTCGATAAAAAATAACATCTTCCTTCCCACGAATTTGAGACCAAATAGCTCCTATTAAGGTAGTAAATGTCGTTGTTTTAATCCCACCACCTGTCGAACCCGGCGATGCACCAATGAACATGAGGATTATTAATAATAATAATGAGGATTGAGTCATGTCACCAATACTGATGGTATTTGCCCCGGCAGTACGAGCGGTTACAGACTGAAAAAGTGAACCAAGGAATTTTCCTGTCATTGATAACGGTTTAAGCGTTTTTGGATTATTGTAATCTAAAAAGAAAATTCCTATTGTCCCAAAGACAACTAAAAAGATACTTGTCATGATGACAATCTTTGTATGAAGGGACAAACGTTTTGAACGTCGATACTCATAAAGTTCATTCATGACAATAAAGCCGATTCCACCTAAGGTAATTAACGTGCAGACAGTTAAATTAACAATCGGATCATTTACATACCCAGTTAGACTACGAAATTCTCCCATAATATCAAACCCAGCATTATTAAAGTTAGAAATAGAATGGAATATTCCATAATAAATTGCCTTTCCGAGCGACATATCAAATGAAAAACGAATCGTTAAAAAAAAGGCTCCGACCATTTCAATGACTGCAGTAAATATCAAAATCCTTTTGGCTAAACGAACAACACCTTCCATTGAAAGATTATTTAACGATTCTTGTAGAAGGATCCGTTCTTTAAGCGAAATCCGTTTACCCAATAGAAAGGCGAAAAGAGTTGCAAAGGTCATAAATCCTAAGCCGCCAATTTGGATTAAAAATAAAATAACCAATTGACCAAACATGGTAAAGGTGGTTCCTGTATCGACCACAACTAGTCCTGTTACACAGGTAGCAGAAGTGGCTGTAAATAACGCATTTAAAAAATGCAAGCCTTGCCCATCCTTTGTTGAAACTGGGAGTGTTAATAATAAAGCCCCGATGAAAATGATTACTGCAAATCCAATCACAAGAATTTTAGGTGGATCAAGTAATGGTTTTTTCCTTTGCATAATTTCCTTCCTATCCCTTTTAAATTTGTTGATATATTTCTATTTGTAAGGACCTGTTTATTCTACTTTTCCCCAACAGTTCACAAATATATTTTTTAAATCCTTACTTTATATATTCTTCCTCTTAAGCTAAATTGGAATATATGAACTTCACAGGAAAAATATACTACCAGAAATAAATTCTGTAAATCATTAATAATTGTGCCGTACCTCACTGTGTAATAACAGGGGTTCTTTTATAATATTATAAGGGAAATTTTTCATGCGTTTTCATATCGTATATTTTATACTAATTTAATATAATTTTGGAATAATAAGTAAACGGGAATAAGGGGGATTATCATGAATAGAGGAACAAAACAACTTCTGGTCCAAACAAGCAGCCTAGTAGCTGGTTTTATGGTCTGGGTACTTATTTCATCACTTATGCCATTCATTAAATCAGATATTTCATTAACTTCTACCCAAATCTCTTGGGCCACCGCTGTACCAGTTATTCTTGGGTCACTTTTAAGGGTCCCAATCGGCTATTGGACGAATCGTTTTGGAGCAAGACTTTTATTTTCAATCAGCTTTTTAGTTCTTTTAGCGCCAATCGCGATTATTAGCTACGCAAGTTCCTTACTTGTCCTAATTTTAGGAGGATTTTTACTGGGTATTGGAGGTGCCGTATTTTCTATTGGTGTCACCTCTCTACCGAAGTACTATCCAAAATCAAAACACGGTTTTATTAATGGTATTTATGGTGCAGGAAATATCGGAACAGCCATTACTTCTTTTCTTGCCCCTGTTCTTGCTGACCAATTTGGTTGGAGATCAACAGTCAAAATTTATTTAATTATTGTTTTATTTTTTGCTGTCTTAAATTTCCTTTTTGGTGATCGTAAAGAACAAAAAGCACACATTCCATTATCAAAGCAAATTAACGAAGTATATAAAAATCCTAAACTTTGGTGTTTAAGCTTGTTTTATTTTATTACATTTGGTTCTTTTGTGGCATTTACTATTTATTTACCGTCATTCTTGGTTAATCATTTTGAATTAACCAAAGTGGATGCTGGACTAAGAACAGCAGGTTTTATTGCCTTGGCCACCATTTTCAGACCGATTGGCGGTTGGCTGGGGGATAAAGTAAATCCATTTATCATTTTAATGGCAGTCTTTTTTAGTTTGACATTTGCCGGATTTTTACTTTCTTTCACTCCATCATTGCCTATTTATTCCTTTGGCTGTTTGTTAGTAGCTTTCTTTGCCGGAATCGGAAATGGTGCAATCTTTAAATTAGTCCCTTTATTTTTCTCAAAACAGGCAGGAATTGTAAACGGAATTGTTTCAGCTATGGGTGGTTTAGGTGGTTTTTTTCCACCGATTATTCTGACGATCTTATTTAATTGGACTGGGCATTATGCGATTGGATTTATGTCCCTTTCCGAATTTTCCTTAGCGAGTTTGGTTATCGTAGTATGGCTATTTTATCAAGATAAATTGGATATCTCCGCTAAAATTGTCAACCATGCAGTAGATGGTATTTGTCTTACAGACGTGAATGGAATTATCCAAAAAGTAAATCCTGCCTTTACAAGAATCACCGGATATTCTCAAGAAGAAGTCGTCGGGAAAACACCAAGTGTGCTGCAATCTGGAGAACATGGAAATGATTTTTATAGAGATATGTGGGAGCAATTAAAAACAGATGGCTTTTGGGAAGGCTTCATTTGGAATAAGCGGAAAAACGATGAAATCTACAAGGAGTGGTTGACCATAACAGCTATTAAGGATGATTCAGGCGATACCAAAAATTATGTTGGTATGTTTAAAGAAGAAACAGAAAAATAGTAATTCTAACTAGGGACCCTTTTCACGTAATAGGGTCTTTTTTTTGTGAAAAAGGACTTTTTGACAACTTTTTGTCATCCTCCCCGTGTTCACAATTCCTTCACCACTTTTGTGACGTACGTCACAAAATTAAGGTTGGCATGTGATTTATATTAACAATGTAAACATTAACTACTTCAGAAATGAAAAATAAGGATAAAGGATTAGGGGGAATAAATAATGGCCCGAATTACTTATTGGAATCCAGAGGATGAAAAGTTCTGGAATGCCGAAGGAAAAAAACATGCAAGAAGAAACTTATGGATCTCAGTACCATCACTTATGCTAGCATTTATTGTCTGGCAGATCTGGTCAGTTGTTGCTATCAGGCTTAATGATGTTGGCTTCCACTTTTCAGAAGAACAATTATTTACTCTATCAGCTATACCAGGTTT
The DNA here is from genome assembly GCF_036962145.1 of Bacillus sp. JJ1764. Classification (NCBI taxonomy): domain Bacteria; kingdom Bacillati; phylum Bacillota; class Bacilli; order Caryophanales; family Bacillaceae; genus Bacillus; species Bacillus sp. JJ1764. Next base: position 13,759 of record NZ_JBALNY010000031.1, read on the forward strand.
AGTCGGTGCAACACTACGATTTGTCTATACTTTTGCTGTCGGCTCATTTGGCGGAAAAAACTGGACTGTCATTTCAACAGCATTACTTGCTATTCCAGCGATAGGCATTGGTTTTGCCGTACAAAATCCTGACACATCTTACACAACGATGCTTTTACTTGCTGCACTTTGTGGATTAGGCGGAGGCAGCTTCTCTTCTTCAAGTGCAAATATCAGCTTCCTATTTCCTAAAAAAGAAAAAGGTACTGCTCTAGGAATCAACGGCGGACTTGGAAACATGGGTGTATCTGTTGTTCAATTCGTAACACCACTAGTTATTACATCTGGAACATTTGCTTTAGTTGGTGACAAACAAGTTCTGGCAAACGGTCAAGCTCTTTGGTTACAAAACGCTGCATTCGTTTGGGTAATTCCAATCATCATTATGACTTTACTTGCTCTATTTAAAATGGATAATGTCCCTGGAGCAAAACAATCAGTTGCAGAGCAATTTGTGATTGTGAAACGTAAACACACTTGGATCATGACGATTCTTTATATCGGAACATTCGGATCTTTCATTGGTTATTCAGCAGCATTCCCGTTATTATTGAAATCTCAATTCCCTGAACATATTTCTCTTGCCTTCCTTGGTGCATTAGTTGCAGCAGCTGCAAGACCTGTCGGTGGATGGATTGCAGATAAATTGGGTGGGGCAAAAGTTACTGCAGTCGTATTTGTAGTCATGACAATTGGAGCACTAGGCGTAATCTTCTTCCTAAATGCTCATCAATTTAATGGTTTCTTAGCAGCATTCTTAGTACTATTCTTAGCAGCTGGTATTGGTTCAGGGTCAACATTCCAAATGATTCCGAACATCTTTATTCCTAAAGAAGCAGCTCCAGTTATTGGGTTCTCTGCAGCATTTGCTGCCTACGGTTCATTCTTAATTCCAAAATTATTTGGTTGGTCCGTAAAAGCTACTGGTACTCCAGTTACAGCATTCTACTTCTTTATTGGATTCTATGTCATCTCATTTGCTTTAAACTATTACTTCTATCAAAGAAAAACTACAGCTGCAAAGACAGCAATCAAACATGCCGGGTAATCCCCGGTATGTTTTTTTAATGAATGGGATAGAAATATTATCGTAATATAATCGCCATTCTTGTAAATAAATTAACATCTCCCTGTTCTTTTTCTGAGGAAATACCATGTTATCATGGTTACAGTTAGCAGCAAAAGAAATGGGAGGTATGTACATGATAAAAAAAATATATTCTATGATAACAGTTGCTGTACTCTCAGTATCTCTTGGTGCTAAGGTGCAGGCTGAAGAGATTCCTTTAAAAAGCGTTGTTCAACAAGATCACCATGCCAAACAGAGTTTAAAAAAATGGCAGGATTTATCCCTTACTTTCACAATGGCAGATCCTATAAAAATGTCTTTATATACCCAAAGCAATGCGACAAATCAAACTACATTTTGGGCTATTGCAGATCATATTCATGATTTAGCTGAGCAAGAAAATATCATAAAAGTATTACCGGAATATCCGGTTACGGTTGCCGCTGAGCCTACGCAAGTCACTACTCCGGAAGTAGTTGCACAACGAATTCAGCAAAGAGATGTTGCCAAAGAGGTAGAATCTGTATCTGTACCCCAGGTTACTAGTGTACCAGTTAAAACAGAACCCGCTCCATCGAATGTTGAGCAACCTGTGGAAGTAACTGATGATAAACCCGCAGAGGCACAGACTGAAAAACCAGTTGAGGCAGATAAACCTATATCCACTGAAGAAGCAACAGCTGTACAACAGGCTACACAAGAAATCACCGTAAAGGCTACTGCTTATACTGCTTCTTGCGAAGGGTGCTCAGGAGTCACAGCAACTGGTGTTGATATTAAGGAAAATCCAGAAGCCAAAGTTATTGCCGTAGATCCAAAGGTGATTCCACTTGGTAGTACGGTATATGTAGAAGGATATGGCCAAGCCATTGCTGCTGACACTGGCGGTGCCATTAAAGGAAATCGCATTGATGTTTTTATCCCATCCGAAGAAGATGCAATGGAATGGGGGAAAAAGGAAGTTACTGTTAAAATTATTCATTAAAGCTGCCAGTTTTGGCAGCTTTTTTTTGGTGCCACGTGGCCATCGGTTCTAGGTGTTCATAGGGACCGTTTCGATGAAAATAGATAGGAAGTGAGATTTATAAAAGGTTCATAACTACTGTTTCATTCCATAATCATTCGGCCGGGCTTTATGATGGTTTCATAACGACTGTTTCGTTCCTTATTCCTTCGGCGCTGGCTTTATAATGGTTTCATAACAACCGTTTTGTTCCTTATACCTTCGGCGCTGGCTTTATGAAGTTAGCTCATCTTCGGTCACTGTCTGACTTTCTCGTCTCCCCTTTAGCCTGAAAGATAATCGAAAAAAATAGTGCAGCCCATACGCTGCACTATCTTAAATAACCATTATATAATTTTAGAAATCGCTACGGCACAGGCTTTGTACTCGGCCGTTCCGGAGATTGGGTCGTATTCGTTTAATGTTAATACATTAGTTGGTGTTTCGCTCCAGTGGAAGCTCATAAAGACGAGTCCTGGCACGACCTGTTCAGTAATCTTTGCTTTTACGTCCAGTTCTCCTCTTCTCGAACGAACATGTACCACTTCACCATCAGCGATCCCCAACAACGCTGCATCTTCGGGATGGATATCGATTGTCTCTTCTGTTTGCTTGATTTTAACACCGGCTGCATAATGACGAGTTTGGGAATGTGTATTATATGATTCGTAACGTCTTCCCGTCGTCAGCATAAACGGGTACTCATCATCAGGCAGCTCCATTGGCGGCGTGTAATCAACCGGAACAAATGGGGACTTTTTCGATACAGCCTCTGTTTGATGAAATCTTTCATGCAAGATGAATGTTCCCGGATGGGATTCATCAGGGCACGGATAATGTAGACTATACTCATTTTCTAAACGAGAGTAAGAAATTCCACCATACATCTCCCAGGCAAGCCGTCTTACTTCATCCCAAATTTCCTCACTATTATGATAAAGCATTGGATAGCCCATTAATGTTGCCAGCTCTGAAAGAATCACCCAGTCTTCTTTTGTGTTTGGATGGGCTTCAACAGCTTTGCGTACACGTTGGACTCTACGGTCTGTATTGGTAAACGTCCCCTCTGTTTCCCCCCATGAACGGGCAGGCAAGACAACATCTGCCATTCTAGCAGTTTCTGTCATGAAAATGTCTTGAACAACCAATAAATTGAGCTTTTCAAATAGTGTTTTAGTATGGTTCATATGAACATCGGCAAGGAGCGGGTTTTCTCCAATAATATATAGTGCTTTCAATTCACCTAATTCAATTCTGTCAAAAGTCCTAGTTTGCGTGTCGCCTGCCTGAGGATTAAGCATAACTCCCCACTCATTTTCATAACGGGCTCTGTATTCATCATTTGCTAGGCTCATTGCCCCAGGCAATTGGTTTGGCAGACAGCCCATATCTCCTGCACCTTGGACATTATTTTGTCCGCGCAAAGGCATGATGCCTGTACCTGGTTTTCCGATATTTCCAGTTAACAGTGCTAGGTTTGCTATGTCAAATACATTATTTACTCCACAATGATGTTCCGTGATTCCTAAAGTATAAGCAATCATTGAGCCGTTTGAATTCGCATATTCCCTGGCTGTTGCCACAATATCTTCTTCGGTTAAACCAGTTATGGCAGCCACATATTTAGGAGTGTATCGCTCAACCTGTTTTTCAAGCTTCTCAAAATCAATCGTGAATTGTTTTACAAAAGCTGCATTATACAATTTCTCTTTCAGAATAACATGAATAAAGGCATTAATGAGGGCAATATCGGTCCCTACATTAATTTGTAAGTGACGATGTGACACCTTCGTCATATCGATTTTTCTTGGATCTATGACAATAATTTTGAGACCTGATTTAACGGCTTTTTTCATCCTGTTTGCAATAATTGGATGAGCCTCCGTAGTGTTCGAGCCCATTAATAATAATACCTCGGCTTTGTCAAAATCGTCTAAGGTATTCGTTGGTGAACCGCTTCCAAAAATAGTTGCCAGACCGGCAACGCTAGGAGCGTGTCACGTTCGGTTACAACCGTCGATATTATTGCTTCCAATAACGGTTCTCATAAACTTTTGTGTCACATAGTTTGATTCATTTGTACTTCTAGCACATGCAAACATACTGATGGCATTGGGACCGAATGAATCTTTCACATCCGTCAATTTGCTCGCAATAAACTGATAGGCTTCCTCCCATGTTGTCTCAACAAGCTTTCCGGCTTTTCGAATCAGTGGTGACGTTAAGCGGTTAGGAGCATGAACATATTCATAAGCAAAAGCTCCTTTTACACAGGTTTGTCCTTTATTTACGGGAGCTTCCTTGTCACCGCGAATTTTCATGATTTTGTTGTCTTCAACTTCAAGGATTAATCCACAACCAGTACCGCAGTAACCACATATGGTTTTTACTAAACTTGATGCACCCACTAACATCTCCTCCTAGAAAAACATAAATACCTATATAATCATATTAATCTATTTAAACGTGTTATAGGTTTTATTTTTTTAAATATTTTTCGAAAAAAATGCAAACAAAAAAACGGGGATAAACCCCGTTTAAGCTGTTCTTGCTGGTAGTAAGATATTAAAGGTGGTTCCTTTATTCGGTTCGCTTTCAACAAATACCTTTCCATTATGGCTTTCGATAATTTTAAAGCTTACCATTAAGCCTAAGCCGTTTCCATTCTTCTTCGTTGTAAAGAACGGTTCACCTAGCTTTTCCAATTTTTCCTTTGGTATTCCTACCCCTGTATCTTGGATAGAAATTTGGACATTATTTTCATGAATCATTGTATTTACGTGGAGATCCCCACCATTCGGCATGGCTTCGATACCATTTTTAATAAAGTTTAGAAATACTTGTTTCAAGCGGTTCTCATCGCATTCAATTTGAATGATTTCTTGATTGCAGTTGAAGTGAATACGCACATTTTTCTTTCTAGCCTCAAATTCGAGCAGAGAGACAACATTTTTAATAACCGGAACTACATTTTTCTCTTCCAGTTCAACGGCTTTAGGCTTGGCAAGAACCATGAAATCCTCAACAATGGTATTAACCCGTTCTATTTCATCTAAAATGATATTTAAAAATTCTAGGCGATCCGGATCCTTTTCGTCCAATTGCAAGAATTCAGTATATCCTTTCATTGATGTCAATGGATTTCGTATTTCATGGGCTACACCAGCAGCAAGTTGCCCAACGGCGGCCAGCTTATCCTGACGGTGCAAAGCTTCCTCCTGCTTCTTCCGTTCAGTAATATCATTTCGGATCGCAAGATATTGATACGGCTTACCATTCTCATTTAAAAAAGGAACAATTGTCGTATCCACCCAATAATAAGTTCCATCCTTTGCTTTATTGCGAATTTCCTCTTGCCATACGTGCCCTTGGCCAATTGTTCGCCACATATCCTTGAAAAACTCTTTTGAATGATAGCCGGAATTAAGAATCCGGTGATCCTTTCCGATTAATTCCTCACGAGAGTATTTTGAGATCTCACAGAATTTATCATTAACTGTGGTGATCCTTCCCTTTTCATCGGTAATTGCTACGATGGAAGATTGATTTAGAGCAAAGGTGATGTCCTTTACCTCTTTCATGGATTGAATTAGATTTTCCTCAGCCGCTTTGCGCTTAGTGATGTCCGATCGTATTGCTATATACTGAATCGGCTTGCCCTTTTTATTAAGAAATGGAACAATCGTCGTATCCACCCAGTAAAAAGTCCCGTCCTTTGCTTTGTTACGTATTTCCCCACGCCATATTTCACCAGATTGAATGGTATTCCATAAGTCTTTAAAAAATTCTTTGGTATGATATCCCGAATTTAGGATTCGATGATTTCTTCCAAGGATTTCTTCCTTTTTGTACTTTGATATTTCTTCAAATTTATCATTTACAAAAACAATCGTTCCCAACGGGTCAGTGATGGTTACAATCGTGGATGCATCAAGTGCTGCTTTAATATCCTTTAAATTGGTATCCGATGTAGCCAACTGTTTACTGATTAAGGTGCTTGATACAATGAGTCCTGCCATAATGAGTACGGATACAAATAACACTAAATAAATGAAAAATGAATTTCCAGCTCCGGTACTGTCCAATAATTCATTTGTACTCAAAATAACAGAGGATTTATATAATAGCATGTGTCCTTCGGCGATGGCAGCTGACATAATCAACGCGCTAACCGGTTTTAACCAAACTCGATGACCAGTTGTAAAGTTCCTAGTTGAAAAAAGAATCCATAATGAAAACAAGAATGCACCAAATATTAGGGTTCCAGAAAAAATAAATAATGGCAAATTATATTTTATCGTCATGTTGAGTGAATATATGCTAAAAATATGAATACCCAGTATAGCTACTGTTAAAAACAAGCTTCCTGCAAACAAATGAATGAATCTTATTTCTTTTCCGAAGAAGGGAAAAAATGCCATCCCGGTAAAAGCAATACCAATAAAAATTGATAATAACGTAAGGGATATATGATTATTAACTAGCAAGCCCGGGTTATTGGAGATAATTCCAAAAAAGCTAGTAACCCAAATACCAATCCCCATTGAAA
>NZ_JBALNY010000031.1:20476-26817 GCF_036962145.1 Bacillus sp. JJ1764
CCGTATATGAAGCCATAATTGTTAAACCTATGGCAATAATGAAAATATATGGCTGAAAATCGCCAATAATTGCATCCATTAAAACGCATCCCCTCATTTGCCCTATCTATTTCTACTATGATTGTAATGTAAAGTATATCGATATGGAAGTACAAAAATTAGGTTTTAGTTCATTATTTGTTATTTAAACTGGATGAACATTCTCAATATATCTTAATTGCAGCTAAAAAACATGATAAAAGACTTATTTTTAATAATAACTATATTTTTTTATAAAAAAGTCTACACTTTTTAGAAATTTTTGTTTATACTGTACTATAACAAGATGGATATTAATAATCTGTATTAATAAAGGGGATGTTAATAATGATGATAAGTCCAGTTGAGTTTTTCCGTAGCCTTCCTAAAAAAGTTTGCTGTGAATGTGGTCAGCACATCGAGGAGCAAGCTGAATCTTACTTGTTGGAATGCGACCGTTGTTTATCAAAAAAAGAGGAATAATTTTTTTAATATCGCTGTACTATAACAATGTAAACTATTCATATACTGTATTAATAAAGGGAGGAATTTAAAATGTTAATGAGTCCAGTAGAGTTTTTCCGCAATTTACCTAAAAAGGAATGCCCAGAATGTGGTCAACACATGGAGGAACAGGCAGAATCATACTTATTAGAATGTGACCGTTGCTTAGCAAAGAAAGCCGAATAACAAAAAAACTCTCCTACTCGGAGAGGTTTTTTTGTTATATGGAAAAAAAGCCAAGCATAAAGACCTTCAGTTAAGTAAAACCTCTAGATAAGGAGTTGAATTTATATGGCAAAAAGGAAAGATTATTTAACAACCGCACCGAAAGAACCTCAGATGACCATCAATAATGGTGCAGTGTTTCCAAATAAAAAGAATGTTCCGGGTGAATCCGTTGATGAACATGAATATCTTGAAGAGGCCAATTCGATTATTGCCGCGGGTGAGATAGGTCAACAAAATGAAAATTTATAAAAGACTGCCTTTATATAGACAGTCTTTTACAAATACCATTAAATTTTAGGCAACTCTTTAATTTCAAGAGCCATTTCCGTGCCGCACATTGGACATAGTAAATCATCCGCTACAAAATCTTTTCTCATCCAGCCAATACATGCTTCAGCCAAGCAAGAGTATATTTCGGTGTCTACCAGGATTGTTTCCATTTCTTCTTCTTTTGCCCGTTTACCAAAAAAAATAGGAACCGCCTCCTTTTAATGTTAGTATGCCCAAAATAAAAGAAAAAATGTCTAGGAGGAGAAAAAATGAATAATGACCAAAAACGATTTACAATCGTCGGTACAGATATTAACAAGGTAAAGCGGCAAAACAGCCAATCGGGTTTAAGCTATAATGAAGTAAAACAAATGTTGGCTTGGGAATATGCAAAAAAGCAAAAATAAGAGGCTTCTATTCAAAAGAGCCTCTTATTTTGTTAATCCACTTTATCTTTTGGTCTCTCTGTAGACATTGCCACAGCGCGTCTCCCAAAAATTGCCCGGTAAACCACATATTTTCGATTTAAATATTCAAGTGGCAAACTCCAAACATGAACAAGTCTTGTAAAAGGCCATATTCCAAAAAGAAAAAAAGCAGATACTACATGAATTTGAAATCCGACCGGTATACCAACCATTAATTCTGGAACAGGGTTTAATGAAAGGATCCCCCTGAACCATGGGCTAATTGTATCTCTGTATTCAAAAGCAACTCCTCTTCCTGTGTACCAAACTGTATTAACAAATCCAGTGACAATGGTAAGGGTTAACAGTACAAGGACGAGAAAATCTCGAAATGTGCTATGAATATAAATCCGCTTCACAGTAATCCTGCGCACCATGAGTAACAAGATCCCTATTATAGTTGCAATACCTGCCAATCCGCCAATCCAAACTGCTCCAAAATGATACATATGATCGGTAATTCCCACTGAATCATAAAGTGCTTTAGGAATTAAGATCCCAGCAACATGCCCAAAGAACACAAAGAGTATCCCATAATGAAAAAGGAGACTTCCCCACTTCAACTGCTTTTTTTCTAAAAATTCACTTGATTTTGCAGACCAGCCAAACTGGTCCACATTATAACGATAAATATGTCCAATAACAAACATAGTTAACATAATGTAAGGGAAGGTAACCCAGAATAACGTTTGGAAATATGTCATGTAAATCCCCCTACGAAGCCTTTTGTTTTGCGATTATATGGTCCATGATCTGCACACAGCCTTGAACAATTAATTGATACGGGCTTTCCTTAAATGATAATTCCTTTAACAATTGATCAATCGATCTTTTGTGAATAGTTATCATTTTTGTCATTATATCAATTGGTACCAAGGAGCAGAATTCAAGAATTAAAGGAAAATAATCTGGAAGTTCATTACTATCCAATGGATAACCTGCTTCCTTGAATTCATTTTTTAACTTAAGTAGTGCCTTTCCTCGATCGGGATTATCTCCAAAGATCGAATAGGTTAAATAAAGGGTCGTTTTTTCATTAAAATCAAATGTTTGTGCATATTCAGCACAAAGATCTACATACGAAGTGCTTTTTAAATAATGATGAAATTGCTTAAAAAGTAATTTTACCAATTGGTGATCAATGGAATTTATCTCATTTAAAAGCAAATCGTCCATCAGCCAGTCCTGCTCAGGATGCTGCAACAGAATAGATGCCATACCGAAAATATGCTGGTGCTTATCCATTCAACTCCCCCCAATAATCATCGCCGACTTTGTAATCCTCCGAAATAATTGGCGAAACAGAACAGCCGGAGCAGCCTTCCATGAAGTCATATCCTACTGTACCCTGTCCTAAATACATATTGGCGGCGTCTTCGCGATGTGACTTTGGAATAACATAGCGATCATCATATTTGGCGATAGCAGCGAGCTGATACATTTCGTGCATAGTTTCTTCTGTCATTCCCACTGCATTCAGAATACTTTTCTCGGGTTGTTTGCCTAAATTAAGTGAACGCATATAGCTTCTCATTGCCACCATTTTCTTTAATACATTTCTTATGACATCAGTGTCTCCGGCACTTAGCATATTTGCCAAGTATTCAATTGGAATACGTAACTGGTCAATTTGCGGGAAAATGACATGCGGATTTACTCCGTCCAATCCTCCATCAAATGCACTCATGACAGGGCTTAATGGAGGAATATACCATACCATTGGCAATGTGCGGTATTCTGGATGTAACGGCAATGCAATTTTTTGTTCAACTGCCAGTTTATACACTGGAGAATTTTGGGCCGCTTCAATCCAATCCTCTTGATAGCCTGCCTTGCGTGCTTCTTTAATGACCTTTGGGTCATGTGGATCTAAAAATACACCTAAATGGGCTTCGTAAAGATCTTTTTCATTTGTAACAGAAGCCGCCTGCGCAACTTTATCTAAATCGTAAAAAACGATACCAATATAGCGCAATCTGCCCACACACGTCTCCGAGCATACCGTTGGAAGACCTGTCTCAATTCGCGGAAAACAAAAGGTGCATTTTTCAGCCTTATGGGTTTTCCAGTTAAAATACACCTTTTTATATGGACAGCCTGTTGTACAAAAACGCCAGCTGCGACAGGCTTCCTGATCTACTAACACAATCCCGTCTTCTTCTCGTTTATAAATGGCTCCTGACGGACAGGAGGCCACACAAGAGGGATTCATACAGTGTTCGCAAATTCTAGGAAGATACATCATAAAGGTTTGCTCGTATTCAAATTTTACTCTCTCTTCAATCCCAAAAATATTTGGGTCCTTTTTTCCTGTTTCATATACACCAGCCAGATCGTCCTCCCAATTTGGCCCCCATTTAATATCCATATACTCCCCGGTAACTTGTGATTTTGGACGAGCAACAGGCTGATGCTCCTGGTCAGGACTATTAGTTAAATTTTCATAATCATAGGTCCATGGTTCGTAGTAATCATCTAGTTCTGCTAAATTCGGGTTATGAAACAGGTTTAACAGCTTGGAAACTCTTCCTCCAGCTTTTAATTCAATTTTTCCATTTTTTAATTTCCAACCACCTTTATATTTCTCCTGGTTTTCCCATTCTTTCGGATAGCCAATCCCTGGCTTTGTTTCAACGTTATTCCACCACATATATTCAGCACCGGGACGATTGGTCCAAGTGTTATTACAAGTAATACTACAGGTATGGCAACCAATGCATTTATCTAGGTTCATGACCATACCGAACTGTGCCTTAATTCTCAAGCCAATCCACCTCGTTCCTGTCAAGCCGGCTTATGATGACTTTTTCATCCCGTTGGCTTCCGCATGGACCATAATAGTTGAATCCAAAGCTAAGTTGAGCATATCCGCCAATCATGTGGGTCGGCTTCATTTGCAATCTAGTTGTACTATTGAAGGTACCACCACGCTCCTTCGTAATGGTTGAACCTGGAACGTTGATATGGCGCTCTTGAACGTGATACATAAAGGCGACGCCTCTTGGCAGTCTGTGAGTTACTACTGCTCTGGCTACGACGACTCCATTCCGATTGTACATTTGCAGCCAATCATTATCAGCAATTCCAACTTCCTCTGCATCTGTTCTGTTCATCCAGACATGTGGTCCTCCCCGAAACATCGTTAACATTGGGAGGGTATCTCCGTATGTACTATGATAAGACCATTTAAAATGCGGAGTTAAATAACGGAGGGTAATTTCTTTACCCATACCGGTCGGCTTTCGCTCATTACTCTGAAAAGCTACCTTCCTAAGTGGAGCCTTAAAAGCTGGAAATTCTTCTCCAAATTCCAACATCGTTTCATGATCGAGATAGAAATGCTGTCTTCCTGTCAACGTCCGCCAAGGTATTAGTCTCTCAACATTCGTTGTAAATGGTGAATACCGCCGTCCGCCTGTCTCCGTTCCGCTAAAAACGGGGGTAGAGATAACCTGGCGTGGCTGCGCTGTAATTTCATTAAATGACATGTGCTCTTCTGCACGTTCCTCTGCAAGATCCTTTAGCTTTTGTCCAGACCTTTTCTCGAGAGCATCCCATGCTTTCATAGCCAATGATCCATTGGTAGAACTAGAAAGAGTTAGTATGGTCTCTGCAGCATCTCTAGCCGTGTAAAGACTCGGACAATCAGGGTAGGCAGTTTTACTTGCCGTTCCGAGAATCTTCTTTAATTTTTCATATTCTTCTTTTGCCTTCCAGCCCAGACCTTTTGCCCCAATTTGTTCTTTAATGACAGGACCAAGGGTAATAAATTTATCAAAAACTTTACTATAATCCCTTTCTACCACATGCAGACTAGGAAAATTCTGTCCCGGTATCGGTTCAACATTTCCATTCAACCAATCTGGAATTTTTCCAAATGAACAGGCTTCTGATATTTCATCACGAGAATCATGGAGTAATGGCGTTGCAACTAAATCTTGAACGGGTGCCTGAAAATACCGTTCTGACATCGTTGAGAATGTTTTTGCCAAAAGCCTAAACGTATCCCAGTCTGATTTTGATTCCCATGGAGGAGCAATGGCTGGATTAAACGGATGAATAAATGGATGCATATCAGTACTACTAATATCATATTTTTCATACCAGGTTGCAGCCGGTAACACGATATCGGAATAGAGCCCTGTTCCAGCCATTCGGAAATCCATATTGATTAATAAATCCAGTTTTCCTTCTGCAGACGGTGTATTCCATTCAATTTCTTCCGTTTTCAATTGATCATTTTGCTCGCCTAATGTTCCATGGTGAGTTCCCAGCATATATTTCAAAAAATATTCATGTCCTTTAGAAGAACTTCCAATGAGGTTCCCACGCCAAACGAACATGACTTTAGGAAATGACTTAGGATCTTCCGGATTCTGAATCGCAAATTTTGTATTTCCCTGTTTTATATCATTTACAATGGATTGAATGATTTCTTCTTTTTGATCCAGCTTTGTTTGATCAATTAGCTTGATAGAGTTTTTATCAAACTGCGGGTAAGCCGGTGTCCAGCCAAGTCTCGTTGCAAGCGAATAATAATCACCAGAATGCTTATACCGCGGTTTTTCGATCAAAGGTGAAATTTGATCTTCAACCGATTGATCATCGTACTTCCATTGTTCTGTAACGAAATAAAAGAATGGAGTGGCTGCATGTAATCTTGGTGGTCCTCCCCAATCTCTTGCCAGGGCGATTGTTTGCCAGCCCTCAAGCGGACGCACTTTTTCTTGTCCAACATAATGAGCCCAGCCACCACCATTAACACCTTGGGAACCGGTTAGTAAAACCAAATTCAGGATTGTTCGATAGGTTGCATCTGCGTTATACCATTGATTGATCCCTGAACCCATAATC
>NZ_JBALNY010000032.1:0-12743 GCF_036962145.1 Bacillus sp. JJ1764
TTATGTCCCAGCCCCTTTCCCATTATCATTTTATATTAATTTAATGCAATGCAAATATTTTTCGCTTCTGTAAAGAACTCCATACTGTGGTGGCCCCCCTCACGGCCAATTCCACTTTTCTTAAAACCGCCAAATGGTGCACGCAGGTCACGAACAAACCAGCAATTTACCCATATGGTCCCTGCTCGGACAGAATGGGAGATTCGGTGTGCACGCTGGAGGTTTTGAGTCCACACTACACCATTCAATCCATATTCTGTATCATTCGCAATTCGTAATGCTTCTTCCTCTGTATCAAATGGAATAATCGTTACAACTGGTCCAAAAATCTCTTCCTGACACATACGTGACTTCGAGTTTTCTGTAACATACACCGTTGGCTCTAAATAATATCCATTTTGTAAATAGTCAGGAAGCTCCGGACGTTTTCCACCGCAGATTAAGTCAGCCTCCTCCTCTTTAGCAATTTCAAGGTAACTCATTACTTTTTTATAATGTTGCTCACTCACTAGCGGTCCCATTTTCGTGTCTTTAATTTGCGGGTCGCCAACTTTTAATTCCAATGCAGCTTTCTTAAACCTTTCCAAAAAGATATCAAAAATGTTGCGCTGTACTAAAATCCTCGAGCCAGCAAGACATACCTGTCCTGAGTTCATAAATGCAGCATGTATGGAACCCGGTACCGCTTTATCTAGATCTGCATCTTCAAACACGATATTGGCGGCTTTCCCCCCAAGCTCAAAGGAAACTTTTTTAAGGGTATCTGCTCCATTTTTCAAAATCCTCTTCCCCGTTGAGGTAGAACCTGTGAATGAGATTAGGTCTACTTCAGGATGTGTGGTCAGGGAGGTACCCGCTACATTGCCTAAACCATGAACCACGTTAACAACGCCGTCTGGAATGCCAGCTTCTTTGGCAATTTCACCAAGTAAAGAAACGGACAGCGGAGTCATCTCAGCCGGTTTAATAACAGCTGTATTTCCTGCTGCAAGACATGGACCAAGCTTCCATGTAGTCAGCATAAATGGTACATTCCACGGAGTAATCAAAGCCGCCACTCCCACTGGTTCATAACGGGTATAGTTAATGTAATTTTCCTCCATTGGAAAGGTATCTCCGCCTTGTTTTTCAACAAAATCAGCAAAAAAACGGATGTTGTGCGCTGCACGGGGAACTTCGTGCTCAACGGTTGAATGAAATGGCTTTCCTACATCAATAGCATCCAATCTAGCTATTTCTTCTTTTCTTTCCAAGATTATTTCTGCCATTCTACGCAGTTTCCCGCAGCGCTCAGCTACCGTCATTGTTCTCCATGGACCATTTTCAAAAGCTGTTCTGGCAGCCCGGCAAGCTTGATCGACATCTTCTTCCGTTCCTTCGCTAACCCTTGCAATAATTTCCTGTGTCGCTGGATTTTTCACTTCAAAAGTAGCCCCATTGCTTGATTTCACATATTGACCATTTATATATAAGCCAACCTCTCTCACACCAATTTGGACTTTTGTCATTTTGAAACCTCATTTCTTTTTTTTACCGATTCACCTGCAATACCCCAGTGCTCAGGTTCTACTTCCTGAATCATGACGCGGACATTCTGTATGGGTGCCTCTAATATTTCTGAAACCAAATCAGTGACTTCACGAATCAATCGTTCTTTTTTTTCCGATGTCCTTCCTTTAAGAATATTAATCTTAATAAATGGCATGAACATCTCTCCTTTCTTTGTCAGTCCAAGGTCATTCTGTAAAGACAGCTTCAACTGTACCGATTCTGTCAAAGCATGCAGAAAAATGATCACCTTCAGCAATTGTTACTGCCCCAGATAATGAACCGCTCAACACCACTTCTCCAGGTTGAACACTTTGTCCTTCCTTAAACAATTTATTCACCATCCATGCGATCGCTCTTGCTGGATGACCCATCACGGCTGCTCCTGCCCCGGTAGCAACAACTTCACCATTTTTCTTAAACACCATCCCCATAAGTCTTAAATCAAATTGCTCTGGTGAATAAAATCTTTCGCCAATGATAAAACGGGAAGATGAAGAATTATCTGCAACTGCATCCGGAAGTGTAAAGCTAAAGCCTTGAAACCTGCTGTCAATAATTTCTAATGCAGGAGCAATATATTCTGTAGCAGCAAGCACATCCGCTACAGTCACATGTGGACCCTTTAATTCTTTTCCAAAAATAAAAGCTAACTCAGGCTCCAATTTTGCATGAATAAATGAAGAAATAGAAATTGGGTCGCCTTCAAATAATTGCATGCTCTCAAGTAACACACCGTAGGAGGGCTCATGGACTCCCATCATTACCTGCTTTGCTTTACTGGTTAAACCAAGCTTACGACCGACCCTTTTTGTTTTTTCTTCATTACATTTAATTTCAATTAATCGTTCTTGTACTTTATAAGCTAACTCCTCATTCAATTCAGGATATTTATCTACAAATTTATCAATCGAATATCTATGTTTTTCTGCTTTGTATAACTCATTGGCGATTTCATCAATCACATGCGTTTTTAGCATGCATTTCACCTCATTTCCCTTACCGCTTAAATGTTGCACTTACCGATCCGATATGTGCAAATTCAGCTGTAAACGTATCTTGATCTTCTATCTCTACAGCACTGGTCAAAGCACCAGAAAGGATGATTTCACCTGCTTTTAATGAAACTTCATACTTACTCAAAGAATTCGCTAACCATGCAACTGCCCGTAACGGATTGCCCAGTACTGCTGCACCTGCAGCTGAGTCAATCATCACTCCGTTTTTATAAACCACCATGCCGATATGGGCTAAATCAATGCCATTGAGCTTTGTTGGATTTCCACCTATGATGGCGCTGGCAGATGATCCATTATCCGCTACTGTATCTTCAAACTTTATTTTCCAATCAAGTATCCTACTATCGATAACTTCAATTGCTGGGACAATATAGTCCGTGGCTTCGATTACGTCCATCAAGGTAATATTCGGACCTTTTAAATCCTTTTTTAAAATAAAAGCAATCTCACACTCTACTTTCGGCTGAATGTATTGTTTCAGTGAAATGGTATCACCATCAACAAACATCATATCGTCTAAGAGATGTCCGTAATCCGGCTGATTAACACCAAACATATTTTGTATAGCTTTACTTGTAGCACCAATTTTTTTCCCGACAATCTTGGCACCCTTTGCCACCCTTCGTTGGACGATCTCCAACTGGGTTAAGTAGGCTTCATCCACTGTAATTCCTGGATAAGTCACTGTTAACGGTTCAATTACTTTCTTCCTTTCTTCCGCTTCCATCAGCCTTGCAGCAGCCTCATCAATAATCATCTAACTCACACCACCTTGTTTAAACGCTTAATCAAACCCTGACACTTTTTTTGGCAGCCAATTCAACTGCAACATCCAAAATCCAATCTTCTTGTCCGGCAATCGCTTGGCGTTTCCCTAACTCATCCATTACTTCTGAAACACTTACCCCAAATTTTTCCGCGGCATGTCTTACGTGTAAGAGAAAGCTGTTATATACGCCGGCATAACCGCTTGATAAATTGTCCCGGTCAAGAATAATCGGGGCTGGCATGATTGGCGCGACCACCTCTTCCGCAGCATCCATTAAAACAGAGAGGCTGATTTCGGTATCGATTCCCATTTTATTTAATACTGCCACTAGTACCTCTGTCGGCGCATTACCTGCTCCCGCACCAAGTCCTCTTAACGTTCCATCTATTTGGTCCGCACCTTCTTCCAGGGCAGCCAATGTATTTCCAATTGCCAATCCAAGATTATTATGGGCATGGAAGCCTACATCAATGGAGAGTGCCTCTTTTAATGCGGAGACCCTTTCCTTTACACCCACAGGTACAAGAGCTCCAGCAGAGTCAACTACATAAACACAATCAGCTCCGTATGATTCCATCAATTTCGCTTGTTCAGCAAGGACTTTTCCGGATTGCGTGTGGGACATCATTAAAAACCCTACTGCCTCAATTCCTAATTCCTTTGCCAACCGGAAATATTGTTCCGTTACATCAGCTTCAGTACAATGTACCGCAATCCGAATCGTTTCGATTCCAATTTCGACTGCTTGTCGCAGTTCTTCACTCGTTCCAATACCTGGAACAAATAAGGAAGCTATTTTTGCATTTTTTGCGGTTTTAACCGCGGTTTTAATTAAGTCAAACTCCGAGTAAAGAGAAAATCCTTGTTGAATGGTCGAGCCATGTAATCCTGCACCATGGCTGACTTCAATAACAGAAACTCCCGCTTCATCAAGCCTTTTGACTACATTTTCGATTAATTCAGGAGAAAAACTGTGACTAACTGCATGCGAGCCGTCCCGTAGTGTTGTATCTGTTATTCTCGGTATTTTCATCGTTGGACCTCCTTTGTTCCAAGAAATTGTTGTGCATACAATTCTCCGACCTTTCGAGCCGAAGCTGTCATAATATCTAAATTCCCTGCATAGTTCGGAAAGAAATCTCCCTCTCCTTCCACTTCATTCATGATCACCATCATCGGTAAGCGTCCCCATAGAGTTTCACGATAATCAACGAATGGTTCTCCTTTTAACCGGTAACCAGGAACGTAAGTGGAAACTTCTTCGATCATTTTCAGCACAGATTTCTTAACTGCCTCAACATCAAAATCGTTATCTTTGATAACTGCATAAACCGTATTCGTCATGGTAATTGGAGGTTCGGCTGAATTAAAGACGGGAATAGCCCGAGCCGATTTCGCCCCGCCAACTTTAACAAGGGCATTTGCTGTCGTTCTAGTGAATTCGTCGACATTTTGTCTTGTTCCCGGTCCAATTGCACGGCTGGCCACTGTCGCAATGATTTCTGCATAATGTACAGGGACTACACGGGAAACAGCATATAAAAGGGGTGTAGTCGCCTGCCCCGCACAGGATACCATGTTTACATTTCTGGCCTCTCTATGTTCTTCCAGATTTACCGGTGGAACTAAATACGGACCAACGGCTGCAGGCGTTAAATCCACAGCCATTTTTCCTGCTGAACGTAAGAGTTCCGCATTTTGAAAATGGGCTTTTGCACTTGTAGCATCGAAGACAATTTTAATTTCCGGATCTTCTAAAATTTCTTTAATTCCCTCATGGCTTGTCTGGATTCCCATGTCACGTGCTCTTACCAATCCTTCAGAATTAGGGACGATCCCTGCCATTAACGATAATTCCAGATTTCCATCATTTTTTAAAATTTTGTACATCAAATCCGTTCCTATGTTACCGGAACCTAATATAGCAGCTTTCACTTTATCCATTTGCTGCACATCCTCCTTATTTTCAATTTTTTACTGAATGAAATATCACTTGATACTTTAAATAATCCTGGAAAAGGGTCGATTCTAACACCCCGTAAATCCCTCTATTGATCTTTATGATAGAAGATACTCATCATCTGAACAATTTCATCGTCCCTGTATAGTGGACATTTTCGAAATTTTTTTTATAATCAAAATAAGAGGTGTGAATAAAAATGGAAAAAGATCATGTACTTTCTTCTGTTAATAATGCGATTAAAATACTCCGTTCTTTTAAAATGGAAACCCCGCAAAAAGGGGTTCGTGAACTGGCAGCAGAGTTGGGATTAGGTAAAAGCAGTGTCCAAAGAATATTAGCCACATTGGCCAAAGAGGGATTGGTTAGAAAGAATAGTGAAACGAATAAATACGAACTTGGTTTATCCGTCCTTGAGTTAAGTTCGATCGTTTTAGGTCATATTGATCTCCATAAAGAGGCACTACCCATCATTACTAAATTGGCTAATACTTTCAAAGAAACCTCTCATCTCGCCATCTTGGATAATCTTGAAATCATTTATTTATGCAAAGTAGAAAGCGAAAACTCTATTAAATTGGTATCTCATCCCGGTCTTCACAATCACACCCATAGCACGAGCTCTGGCAAACTATTACTCGCTTATAGTGAACCATTTCTGGTAGATACGATATTGGACAAAGGTTTAGAAAGATTCACTTCAAAAACGATAACCGATCCCATAGAGTTTCGCCGTGAATTGAAGCAAATTTGTCAAAAAGGCTATTCGGTCAGTAACGGCGAACTACGTGATGCTGTTACTTCCCTATCTGCTCCAGTCCGAGATTATACTGGCAAAGTAATGGCAGCTATTAACCTAGTGGGTCCAAGTAATCGCCTTACCCAACGAAAGGTTGAATGGATGGCATCGGAATTAATCCGTTCCGGGGAGTTGATCTCAGAAAAAATGGGCTATTGGAAACGTTAATTAAGCAATACAAAAAAATACTTATGAAGGAGATTGGTGATCCTCCTTCATAAGTAAATTCAGGTCCATTTGTTTTTAAGATTTTGCAATTTCAGGAACACTGACAGGAGTTCCACGCACCCACCATGATTCAGGGAATGCCGTACCTATCCATGTATCACCATTTCCGGGTACATCCTTCATTTCCCAAATGACAGGCTCCCAAGCAGGATCTAAAATTAGATAACCCGCATCCCCAAACAACTCAATCCGGTTTCCTCCCGGTTCATAGACATACATACAAAAAGCTTGGCTGATTCCATGCTTATTTGGCGGAACCTCTACGAAAATATCATTTTCCCTTAGTAAATCTGCTAAATCATATAAATTTTGCGGAATGCCATACCAATAGCAAAGATGATGAAGTTTCCCCTGCATTTTGTTAGGTTCTGGCATGAACGCTATTTCGTGGACAAGGTTGGATACACTGATCCAGCTTCCAAGCACGTTGCCATTATCCTGAATTTGTTCCCTTAATCGAAATCCAAGGGCATCCAGCATAAAATCAGTGTCTTTTCCAGGATTGGAAGACATGAGGTTAATGTGGTCCAAGCGGCGTACAGGTACACCGCGATCCGGCCGTTTCGTGGCACGATTTAATAATTTCGTTTTTTCGTTTTCTTTCACTTTGTAATATTCCACATCATAGAATAATTCCATTAGATGACCATCAGGTGTTGTAAATTGGTAGGCCTTCCCATGACCAAGGTCCCCTTCAATCCACCCACGACCCAAACCTGTCGCCTTTACTGCCTCAACTCGCCGCTGGAGAGCTTGAGGAGAAATAGTCCGCCACGCAGCATGCCCGAGACCGGCTTCCTTTGCTTCCGTTACCTTTAAAGAATGATGATACGACTCTTCGTAGGCTCTTAAATAGACAGATTGACCCGATCGTTCTGTAACACTCATTCCAAGCAATCTCGTAAAAAAGTCCACTGTTTCCTCTGGCTTTGGAGAGAAAATCTCCACATGTGCCAATTGCCCAACATCAAAAATAGGTTCTTTAATAGTTTTCAATATTACTCCTCCTAATTTTAAAATGCGAGATGTGAAGAACTAGTTGAAACCGTTTACATTATAGAGAAATTTTATATGCCTTTATCGGTTATTTTAATAGTAAAAAAGTTTGATATGGATAAAAAGACTATTGTCCCTTTATGGTGGACAGTTAATCAAAAATTTTTTTGTTTAACATTCTAATAACAATTGTTAGTTAAATCTCTAATTCTCCTAAAGAAACAAGAGCTTCTAACACCAAAAAGACGTGATGACTATCTAATGGATTACGAAGGTCTTTTCCTATCATCATTTCGATCTTCTGAATTCTATATAATAGCCCAGTCATAGATAACGACAGGTCCTTCATCGTTTGTTCGAGCTTTCCACCATTTAAAAGAAATACATACAAGGTTTTGATTAATTCAGCACTTTTCGGATCATTATTTTCATAAAGAACTCCCAGGAGCTGATGCGCCAATTTTTTTACAGCGGCTATATTATTTTGATTGATTAAAATTCCAACAATTCCTAAGGAATCAAAGGTTTGTACCTTCTTTTTTGTCACCATACGGCTGGCTATCAATGCTTCTTCATAATATTTGAATGCTTGTTCTATTAGTTCACCCTTGCTGCTTATCCCTAATTTAAAGCTAGTATGTGCGAACGTTTTTTCCAAAAACTTCACATATGCTTCTACCACCCCGGCCATTATACTGTCTTTTTTGGACAATACAGGGATTAGAAAAACAATTCTTCCTTGTTTCTGAACAGCCAAAACAGTGTGCTTTTGCTCCTTAAAAAAAGTAATAGTAGATTCAAGCAGCTGCTCATGAAGAACCAATTCATGGTCGATCGATATTTTATGGTGCTTAACTTCTAAAACACCAATATAATATTTTTGCCTTAAATCAATATTCATGAACCTTCCGCGCTTTAAAATCTCTGTTTTAGAAGAATATTGATTATTCAGCAATTGTTCTAAAAAGTTCCCTTTCATTCTCTCAAACGATTCAAAGCTAGTCTTTTCATTGAGAAAAAATAAGGAAGCCGCGTTAGCAATTCTTTCTAAAAGCATAAAATCATGTTCTACATTATGTTCCATTATTTTTGTATATATAAACGAACAATAACCCAGAATTTTTTTTCTGACGGTAATCGGTGCCAAAAGGAGCCGATGATGTTGAGTCTTAAGGCATTTCTTGCCAAAAGACAACAAAAACTCATCTGGTCTTTCATTTTGATGCTGATGTTCTTCATCTGCTTTACGAAACTCAAGCTTTATATCGTCCATAATTTCTTGAAAATCAGCATTCGTCATTCCTGAATACACCGAGGTCTGAAAACTTACATCATCAATCATAATTGGAAATCCGGTGATCTCATTGGCGATATCCGCAATCATTTGCAAATCACAGCCATTGGTAACGGATTCCGTAAGCTTTTTATGAAGATTTGCCACCTGATACATATAATTTCTTTGCTCTAACAACTGTTGGTAGGTATATTTATAATCTTTAATAATCGGTGACTCCGAATAATATTGGTATTCCTCTGTAATTTCACTTCCCCAATCAGCCAATGGTTTAAACTCCCAACTGCAAACAGGATCGCCCATTGCAATACAAGACGTTTCTTTTGCAATGATTGTTTGTTTGCAGATGGTAGACATAAAACCACTTACATACCCCCTAAGGGTATAACAAATAGGGGATTCCGAACGACCAAAGCGTTTCAGATGTTCCAAACCTTCAAAAGAGCCTTCCCAAGTACCTTTTCCAGATGAAGAAATATCCTGATCATTCTGATCAAAATCCATGTTAATAGAATAATTGACGCCCTTAACATGTCCATAGGTTGAGTGGAAATCCGGCCCCTGCTTAATTACCTCTTCAAGACGGGAAAACCCCAAAGCTAACGCATTCTTTCCGGCATTTGCTCCTAATTCATAACCATATCGAAGGAGGAAACCCTTTACTCGATCCATCCCAATATTTTTAATTAGTTCTTCTCTAAGCAGAGCAAAAGCAGATACAGAACTCAGTATTCCCTCATTTTCATCAATACTTTTCACTTCATCTCGTATAACGATTCTCATTACTAACACCTCGTTTTGGTTTGCTAGTTTGGAGATTTAGAGTTCAGAAAATTCAATCTAATAATCCGATAATAACAGCATTAGTACCTTAATACCAGAAACTATCATCCTACAAGTTGTCATTCTATTGGAAAAACCTCCAGACTACAGCAACTCACAAACTAAAAGTGTTTGAGCTTTTTCTACCTCTATTCACGTAAAAAATGAATAATTGTTAATATCTCAGTAAAGGTGGGTCATATTCTTTTTGATTGGGACTGAAAAAAAACTTACGTTGTTTAATCCATCTAATTTTAACGCATTTTCCAATCATGTCCTTGTTGGCATGAGCCGTTACAATTTCCAAATGTTTAGCTCCTCTCTTCTTAGTAGTAAGAAGAGATATTCCATAGTGTTCTAATTCATCCACCTTCCATACAACATCATAGGCTCCGCATACAGGTAGCATGAACCTTTCATGGCTGGAGATTTCGATCTTATTTTCCCTGTTATTCATCATTTGAAAACTAGTAATTTCTCCAAAAGTTTCGTGATAATCACCTAAAAGAGTAGGTATTTTAGATACCTCTCCTGCTATTAATAATTCCCTCATATAGGTAGAACTTATTTTCTTATCAAATAAACTGATTTTGGGCACAACCGTGACACCAAATCTACCCAAACCGTCCTGTCCTAGCGTATTCATATTCCCTTTCCCACAGTATCCATACGTAAAATCAAATCCTGCCACCACATGGATAGCCTGAACTCGCAACATGTACTGTCTTACAAATTCTTTTGGAGGTAATTTTGCAAATTCCATATCGAAATTTATAACGTACAAGATATCAATCCCCAATTGGGAAATCAGTTCCTCTTTTCTAGCAAGAGAAATAATATAATCTACCGATTCATTTCCGTTGCTTATGACTTCTTTGGGATGAGGGTAAAAGGTCATAACGGCACTTTTGACCTTTTGTTCCAAAGCAATTTGTTTTGCCGCCTTAATGACTTTCCGATGACCGATGTGCACACCATCAAAAAATCCCATGGCCAATACACACGGTTCCGCATCTTCGAAAACCGCTTCAGAATGATGGGTCAGATATACCGTTTTCAAACCTTTCACTCCTTGGTGTTAGTTTTTGCTGAGGATGCTTTGATTTAACGCATGATAGTGGCCTTGAAAAAATAGTAATGGTTCTCCCTCGTCTAGTCGGATATCGGTTACTTCTCCAATAAATAGAGTGTGGTCACCAGCTTCATGCACATTAACGACGTTGCAAGCAATGGTAGCAATTGTATCTTTTAGGATTGGCAGCCCAGCCAAGGTGGTAAATTCAATCATTCCATCAATATTTTTCTGACCGGCAAACAAGGCTGAGAATTCCTGTTGGTCTGCCGATAATATATTCACTGCAAAACGATTCGACTGTTGAATACGTTGAAGCATTTTAGCATTGTGCCCTACTGAGATCACTACTAATTTTGGATCAAGAGAGACAGACATGAAGGCATTCGCAGTCATACCAAAAGGTTCTCCGTCCACCTGAGTTGTTATCACCGTTACTCCAGTCGCAAATTTCCCCATAGCATTTCGAAATTGACGATTGTCCAAACCAATCACATCCATTCTACCCGGCTCATTTGCCCGCTTTTTTCAACAAATAACTAACGTCACTTGGATTAATAAGATCTGGAACGGTCCAGCCATTTAGATCATACTCTGCCATACACTGTTCAGCAAAGCCTTTCATTTGATTCACTAATCCTGTACCGGTTGCATGGAAAAGGGTCTCCATTCGGATATTCTCATGATTTCCCGCATAATTGCGCTCATATAGTTCATGGCGTCCTCCAAACTCTGAACCTACCGCATCCCAAAGGAGTTTCATCAACTTCATTTTGTCAACCGCATCATACCCATTTGATCCACGATAATATTTATCCAATAATGGCCTAAGTTCAGGATTTTGGAAGTCAAGTGCGCTGGAATTTACATATATGAGTCCACCGGCAACCGTCTGCTCGATAATTTCTTTTATTCTTGGATAGGCAATGGTTGCAAAGACACGATAGGATGAAGCATAGTACATATTTGGCTGAACGATTCCATCCTGCCATGGTTCCGGATTACGCGCCATAGCATCTGTTAATCCCCAGAAAAGATTACGCCATGCGATGACCTCCCCTACTTGAGCCTGTACGCCGCGGAAATCTTTCGCACCCGTTGCCTCCACAGCTTTTAAAAGGAGCCCTGCAATAAAATCAAGTTTTACCGCTAAACGAGTACACCCGTGGAAGGTAAAGCGAGGTACCCATCCTGATAATGGGACAAAACTATTTGCCTTTTCGATATCACCATATAAAAGAACATTTTCCCATGGAATGAGGGCCTTATCGAAAACAAGAACAGCATCATTTTCATCAAGCCTGCTGGAAAGCGGATAATCAAAAGGAGTCCCCATTACTTCTGCTGTCATAGCGTAGGAGGCCCGGCTAATGAGTTTAATTCCTGGGTTATCCATCGGAACTATGGCAAACAGAGTAAATTCCTTTTTCGCTTTAATCGGCAATGGCCCATATTGAAAGATAAAGTTGGAATGGGATAACGCAGAGCCGGTTGCAACCATTTTGGCACCGCTTACAATTAATCCTGCATCTGTTTCTTTTTCAACATGAACAAAAACATCTCCCACTTCATCTGGAGGCAGATGGCGGTCAACAGGCGGGTTCAAACCTGCATGGTTCAGGAATAAACACTTTTCCTGAATTTCCTTGTACCAACGTACTGCATTACTGTTGTATTCACCCCAAAAATTTGGATTGGCTCCCAGTGCAACTTGAAAGCTGGCCTTATAATCCGGAGTTCTTCCCATCCACCCATAAGTTTTGCGAGACCACGCAGCAATTGCATCCCTGCTGGCAATGAGATCTTCAGCACTTCGAGGCATCTTATAAAAGTGATGAGTTTTACCACCACTGCCGGTGTCCGTCTCTGTCAATATTGAGGATGCCTCTGATTCATTATGCATAGAGTCATAAAGGCGGGCTATCATTCTAGCTGAATTTCGAAACGCTGGATGTGACGTTACGTCTTTCACTTTCTCTCCGTACAGCCAAACTTCACGTGCTTGATTGCGAATACTTTCCAAATACTCCTCACCTGTGAATGGTTTAGATGCCGTTACTTTTTCCATTCCTTTTCCTCCTTTAATTGGTGTACTGGTCTTCCTTCTAGGACAAAGTGGATAGAAAGGTTTTGATGCCTTCATAATTACTTTTGTTTGTTCTGAATTTTCTGTAACTATCTACGCAAATTGTAAGGCAAATTCCTTAAACCTATCTACCTTAAAATTTTTTTAATT
>NZ_JBALNY010000033.1:0-652 GCF_036962145.1 Bacillus sp. JJ1764
GTTTAATAGTTATCTAAAAAAGGAGAGAGGCAATTTGAAAAAAGCAGATGTAGGGAATATCATCGAATTCCGCGGCGGCCTGCAAGGAATAGTTGAAAAAGTGAATGAAAATTCAGTAATCGTTGACCTCACATACATGGATAATTACCGTGATTTAGAACTAGACCAACGCACTGTTGTTAATCATAAAAATTATAGAATTATAAAAGAAAGCGCTTATTAATACATTTTTATAGAAAAAGGCTGATAATTGTTATCCGCCTTTTTCTATTTATACTTTTTTTCCAAATTTATGGATTTTGTCCAGTTTCCTTCGATATCTGCTTTAATGATTTAATTTTTCCATGTGGGTTTTGATCTTGTTTTCTAACTGTCCACTCCCGCTCTTGCTGGCTTTTTGATTTACTCATGATTTTCACTCCCTTCCGCATTTATTTTTTTCAATTTCCTATGTTCTTATCAAAGAATTTGGACAAAATGATAAATGAATCTTTGAATTGCTTTAGATAAAGGAGTACTAATTATGAAACAGCTCATCTTGGATTTTCGTCTAATTATCGGTTTGTTATTGGCTCATATCCTTATCTATTTTTCCTTCCATGATAATACAATTTTTTGGTATATCTTCTCAGGATCTATCCTCTTACTAATT
>NZ_JBALNY010000033.1:696-6867 GCF_036962145.1 Bacillus sp. JJ1764
ATTTTTTAAATATATTTTTTTCGGCATACTATCAGGGGCTTTGCTTTTTATCATTTTCTGGTTGGGAGATCAACTCATTGACTTGTTAAACATCCCTATAACAAAAGAAATTAAAAAGTTGTATAAGTCATATGCTCCGGTCCTTTTCTGGGAGTATTTAGCTTTGGTTTTGGTTGCTGCCCCCGGTGAAGAAATCTTTTGGAGAGGATTTGTCCAGAAAAGGCTGATGAACTACCGGAAACCATCACTGAGCATTCTGGCTGCTTCTATCCTATATGCCTCTGTCCAAATATACTCAGGTTCAATCCTTCTGGTTTTTTCATCGTTTATCTCTGGATTAGTTTGGGGATTTCTCTATTTTCGCAAGAAGAGCATGCCGCTAGTTATCATTTCGCATATTATATTTGATTTAATGATTTTTATTATCCTTCCCTTTAAATGAACAAGCAGCTGTTCATCATCACAGCTGCCTTATTATTTCCTGTTGCTAATAGGGTGAAACGGCTTCATCCACAATAAAATAAAAAACGTCATACAAACATAACCAAAAGATGGATATAAATAGGACAATAATGTTCCATAATTTACTAAACTTACAAGATAGGACAAAGCAAAAATGACTGAAACTGATAAGATTGTATGAACCGGAAACAATTGCTGAATTTGTCTGTCCAGCCCAAAAACATTTCCTATTACTGAAGTAAAGATTTCTCCATAAATAATTAAAACATATATCCCATACAAAAAAGGGGCCAAATTCTTCATTATGATGGCCATTGGTATTTCATAAAACTCTAGGTTGGGCAGCATTATTAATGTAAAATGACTCGCCATTAATATTAAGGTTAACGCCAATCCCCCCATGATTCCGCCCCATTTGATGGTCCAGTCGTCTTTAACCTCTGTTGCGATTGGAACTAAAACAGCTTGGGCAAGTCCCAGATTCAAAGCAGCATAGGAAAAAGGGGCAATGACACTTTTCCAACCATCATCAACATAAGGAATATATAAAAACTTAGAAACAAACTGCGGGTTTTGAACCGATAATACCATCAAAATTAAGCTAAAGGTAATCATTAACGGGACTACGAAGGTATTGACTGCAAACAGGCCTCTTGACCCAACTAGCATGACAAAATAAGAAAGGGAAATTGTCAAAACAATACCAGCATTTTTAGGTAGCCCCAGCTGCTCCTCAAAAACGGCCCCTGCCCCGGAAAGCATAACAGCACTCACCCCTATAAGCATAATCAACATGAAAAAGTTGATAATTCTCCCAGGCCATCTTCCAAATAGGTACTCATTAAATTCCTGATAAGACCTAGCTTCTATTTGTGCTGCCATTCGCATCATTTTTGAACCGATCACCACAAAAAGGTAACCACTCATTAATATACTTATAAAACCAAAGAAACCAAATCGAGAAAAAAATTCTACGATTTCCTTTCCGGTTGCAAATCCTGCGCCTACAACAGTCCCAACATAAACTGCTGCAATTTGAAAGGCCTGATTCCATTTTCTTTTCACATCATCTCCCCCTTAACACAAATATATGAATGAAGGGACAAACAATGACGAGCATTTTCCATCTTGGCAAGAATTACTATAAGCAAAGTTCTTGAAAGTCAAAAAAGGTCAGAGTATACTAGGTTCACAAGGTCAAAGATAGTCAAAGTCAAATTGATCAAGTAAATAACTAAGGAGGTTTTGAGTAATGCTTTGCCAAAGATGCAATCAAAATCAAGCAAATATCCAATTAAATATAAGCGTGAATGGACAACGAAAAGAATTAAAACTATGTCATGATTGTTATGTAAAGGAAAAACAAGCACTGGGCACAGGTTTTTCCATGAATACGAATCCTTTTCAGGGATTCCCTTTTGAAGAGCTTTTTAAGGAAAAAAATAATAATCCAAATCAATCTGGTCAGTTTACACCACATAAAGAAGGAAAACAAGGACATGGTGGAATTATTGATCAGTTTGGCCGAAACTTAACGCAAATGGCTAAAGCGGGTTTACTTGATCCTGTGATTGGGCGTGATGAAGAAGTCAAAAGAGTGATCGAAATTCTTAACCGAAGAAATAAAAATAATCCAGTTTTAATCGGGGAGCCCGGCGTGGGTAAAACAGCTATTGCTGAAGCCCTTGCACAGAAAATCGCTGATTCAGACGTTCCGGGCAAGCTTTTAAACAAAGAGGTCTATTTGCTCGACGTTGCTTCATTGGTAGCGAACACCGGCATTCGCGGACAATTTGAGGAACGGATGAAGCAATTAATTTCCGAGTTACAAGAAAGAAAAAATATCATCCTGTTCATCGATGAAATTCATCTGCTTGTTGGGGCAGGTTCTGCTGAAGGCTCCATGGATGCTGGAAACCTTTTAAAACCGGCACTAGCCCGTGGCGAACTCCAAGTGGTAGGTGCCACAACATTAAAAGAATATCGACAAATTGAAAAAGATTCTGCATTAGAACGCCGCTTTCAGCCAGTACATGTCTTGGAGCCTACTACAGAGGCTGCCATTGCTATCTTAACAGGCTTGCAGAAAAAGTATGAGGATTATCATGAAGTAACCTACTCAGAAGAAGCCATTATAGCCTGTGTAAACTTATCACAGCGCTATATCCAAGACCGCTTCCTCCCTGATAAAGCGATTGATTTACTTGATGAAGCTGGATCAAAATTAAATCTTTCTTCCGAATATAAGGATAGTGAAGATCTTGAGGCCCGTTTAGCGGAAATTGCTAAAGAGAAGGAAGTAGCTCTTAAACAAGAGCATTATGAAAAGGCAGCAAAACTTCGCGATGAGGAAGTCAAATTGGAAAAATCACTAAATCAGGTATCGGGTATTAATCGTCCAGTTGTAACTGTCGCTCATATTCAGGAAATAATCGAACAAAAAACAGGGATACCAGTCGGAAAATTGCAGCTAGATGAACAAGTAAAAATGAAAAGCCTCGAAGAACATCTAAACAGAAAAGTAATTGGGCAAGAAAAGGCTGTACAAAAGGTTGCTAAGGCGATCCGTCGCAGCCGTGCCGGATTAAAGCCAAAAAATCGCCCAATCGGTTCCTTCTTATTTGTGGGTCCTACCGGTGTTGGTAAAACTGAATTAACAAAAACACTTGCTGAAGAATTATTTGGCACCAAAGAATCGATGATTCGTCTCGACATGAGTGAGTATATGGAAAAACACAGTGTTTCCAAATTAATTGGCTCACCTCCCGGTTACGTAGGTCATGATGAAGCAGGACAACTCACGGAAAAAGTCCGACGTAATCCATACAGTATTATTCTGTTGGACGAGATTGAAAAAGCACATCCTGATGTGCAGCATATGTTCCTGCAAATTCTTGAGGACGGCCGTCTGACCGACAGCCAAGGCAGAGTGGTCAGCTTCAAGGATTCAGTTATCATTATGACAAGTAACGCAGGAGTCGTATTAAAGCCTATCCATGTAGGATTCGGGGCAAGTGACACAGTGGAAGAAACAAGTATTATAGATTCTCTTGGCAGCTTCTTTAAACCAGAATTTTTAAACCGTTTTGATGCGATTATTGAGTTTAACTCACTAGATAAAACACACATCTTAACAATCGTTGATCACATGTTGAATGAATTGCAAGAAACTTTACATGAGCAAAGTATCGAACTGGTTGTCAATGATGAAACAAAAGAAAAATTAGCTGAGCTTGGCTATCACCCAGCATTCGGGGCACGCCCACTCCGCCGAATCATCCAAGAACAATTAGAGGACAAAATTGCCGATTACATTTTAGAACAGCCTGATGTGAAAAAATTAATCACGATTGTAAAGGAACATGAATTGAAAGTTGTTTCCGAGGCTGTGTCTATTCACTAATAAAAAAGCGAAGCTGCATTATATCAGCAGCTTCGCTTTTTTTATAATTTCTTATCATCAATGGAATTCAACCATTGCTCAATGACATCGACGACCGATTCCACGCAGCCGTTTTCAAATGGAGAAATTAAATTGGCCGCTTCCACTAGCTTCGTAAACGACAGGCTACCGCCAAGGTTGCACAACTTTACATAATCTCCCCAAGCTGTTTCTCTGTCCTCTCTTGATCGTTTCCAGAATTGGAACGCACAGATCTGAGCCAATGTGTAATCAATATAGTAGAATGGAGAATTATAAATATGCCCCTGGCGCTGCCAAAAGCCACCACCCTCAAGATATTCATTTCCATCATAATCTTTATGAGGCAAATATTTTCGTTCAATTTCTCGCCATTGCGCTTTACGTTCCTTTGGTGTTGCGGTTGGATTTTCATATACCCAGTGTTGGAATTCATCCACAGAAACACCATATGGCAAGAATAGCAAAGCTTCACTTAAGTGAGAAAACTTATATTTATCCGTATCTTCCTTAAAGAAAAGCTCCATCCAAGGCCAAGTAAAAAATTCCATACTCATGCTATGAATTTCACATGCCTCATACGTCGGCCAATTATATTCTGGTATTTCAAAATGCCTGCTTGAATAGACTTGAAAAGCATGCCCTGCTTCATGGGTAAGCACATCGATGTCCCCTGAAGTACCGTTAAAATTAGAGAAGATAAACGGGGCTTTATAATTTTCAATATACGTACAATAACCGCCGCTTGCTTTCCCTTTTTTGGCAACGAGATCCATCAGATTGTTTTCCTGCATGAATCTAAAGAATTCTCCTGTTTCCTTAGATAAATCCTCATACATTTTTTGACCATTTTCTATAATCCATTCCGGGCTTCCCTTTGGAACAGCATTGCCAGATTGGTATGAAAAGGACTCATCATAGAATTTTAATTGGTCCAAGCCAAGACGTTCCCGCTGACGCTCTTTTAATTTTGTCGCGATCGGGACGATATAGTCTTTTACCTGTTTACGAAAATTTGCCACCATTTCAGCATTATAATCGGTCCGCATCATACGGTAATATCCAAGTTCTACAAAATTTTGGTAGCCAAGCTTTTGGGCAATTTCTGTTCTAACCTTTACTAGGTCATCATAAATCCGATCCAGTTCATTTTCGCGTTGGGCAAAAAAGCCAAATTTAGCTTCACTTGCCCGCTTGCGCATCTCCCGGTCAGTAGATTCAATAAATGGATCGATTTGCGCCAGTGTCCGCTCTTCGCCTTCAAACTCGATTTTCGCTGATGCAACCAGCTTTGTGTATTCCGTTACTAAACGATTTTCCTTTTGGAGTAAGGGCACAATCTCAGGTTTAAATGTCTTTAGCTGACCTTCTGCCAAGGCGAAGAGCTGGCTCCCCCATTTTTTCTCCAATTCAGGGCGGAATTTGGAATCAACAAGGGCTTGGTAATAACTGGTGACTAACCCTTCCACTTCAGGCCCAATTTCATCCATGTAATCCTGTTCATTTTTATAAAATTCGTCATTAGTATCAATGGAGTGATGGATGGAACAAAGGGTAAACATTGTGCCAACACTATTGCGCAGTTGATTTATTTCATCCATTGCTTTGCTTTGTCCGTCAACTGTAGTTGAATTCTTAAAGCGATCTAAAATGGTTTCAAATTCCTCTTTTATTTCATCGAGATTAGGCCGTTTATATGTATAACTTTCAAAGCTCAATGTAACTCCCCCTTTTGGATTTACCAAATTTTTCAACCAATGTTTATTATACACTATTTTTTAGCCTTTTTTCACATAAAAAAAACGGCTCTTAAGCCGTTTAAAATTTACCTGCTGGAATTCCTAACTTTTTTAAAAGGTCGATTGCTTGTGATTTTTCCTCATCATTCAGACTAGACATAAGCTTATCAATCTGTTTGGCATGATCCGGGAAGATCTCCATAATCAACTCTTTGCCTTCATCGGAAATTTGCGCATAGATGACTCTTCTATCATTCGGACAAGCAATTCTCTTTAATAACCCCTTTTGTTCCAATTTATCAACAACATAAGTAATACTGCCACTTGCGAGCAGGATTTTTGCTCCTATCTGCTGCAACGGTTGGTCTCCTTTATGATAAAGCAGTTCCAATACAGCGAATTCAGTTGGATTTAGCCCATTTGCTTGAATGACTTTATTTACATGTTCATTAATCGCCTTAAAGGCCCTTGATAGAACAATAAAAAGTTTTAAAGATTTTTCTATAGAAGCATTTTCCATATTATTTCATCCTTTTTGGTGGTGAATTG
>NZ_JBALNY010000033.1:6900-10550 GCF_036962145.1 Bacillus sp. JJ1764
CAAAATTATTATAAAAAAAAAACACCTTTATGTCAATTTTTCAGGAAAAGGCAAGAATATTTTTAAAATATGTTATAAAATAGGAGGGGTTCGACGGAACAGACTTTATTATGAGGTATTCACATGAAAATACGTAAAGGGAATATCCCTATTTATATAATTATTGTCATCATACCAGTCATTATTTTAAGTTTATCTTCTTTTTTTAAAATCTTACATGATAATCAAGTTAACAGAAAAAATGATGCACTATGGATTGCCTCGGTTTACCAAAAAAACTGGGATCAATTTATCAGCGAAACAACAACAAGCTTAAAAATTCTCTCGTTATCTGCAAAAGAAAATTTGGATTCTCCCCAAAAAATGCAGCCACTGTTGATTAAAGTCTATCAGGATGATCTTAGATATGGAGGATTATTTTTACTCGATCCTAACGGAAATCTAATGACTGGTACTGCACCTCTTCGCGGAGAACGGAATTTTACAGACTTGAAATTTATCCAGGAAGTGATCCAAACCAAGGATACAGTTATTTCCAACCAAGTCGAGATTCTTCAAAACAACCAGAGAATCATAGGGTTGGCTACTCCCGTGCTTGATGAAAACCACCAGTTACAAGCTATAATTGTAGCTGACTTACGTATGGATTATATGAAAAATTTAATGAGAGTACTGACTCCAGATACAAAATTAATGGTTATAAACGATGAAAGTACACCTATTATTCAATTGAATACTAATAATATTGAAACAAACCAGACCGAAAACTGGGTTACTCAGCCTATGGATCATCTCCCCTGGTGCATAAAAGTAAAAATTGCTGATATTAGCCCTAGAAAAGTGTCAGCCAAGTTTCTTCAATTATTTATTATGATATTCATTGTTGCCCATTTGCTTTACCTGTGTATTCAATATATTCTATTAAAAATTCAAACTTTAAAAGAACGAAAACAGAATGAACTTCAAAAGCTCGAATTGGTTGGAACACTGGCTGCCAGCACGGCCCATGAAATTCGTAACCCATTAACCGGTGTTAAAGGCCTGATACAGCTCTTAAGTGAAAAATATACAGATAAACAGGACAGCTACTATTTCGAAGTGATTAATTCCGAGTTAAATCGTATAAATGAAATTGTAAGTGAATTTTTGATCTTAGGTAAACCCACAGCACAATTAAGAGAAGATGTTAACATAACCGCAACACTGAATGAGTTAAAACCCATTATCATTTCAGAGGCAAATTCACGGAATATTGAATGTGTCTGGACCATTTCACAAAATTCCATTATGGTTGAGTGTATAAAGGATCAGTTAAAGCAAGTAATACTCAACTTAACGAAAAATGCAATTGAATCCATCGAAGAGACAGGGATGTTACAGATCAACCTTGAGTCGAAGGAAAAATGTTGTATATTGAAAATTACCGATAACGGAAAAGGAATTTCAAAAGAAAATTTAGATAAGATCTTTCAGCCTTTCTTTACTTTAAAAGAGACTGGAACTGGCCTTGGCCTAGTTATTTGTAAACGTATTGTTGACTCTTTTGGTGGTACGATTGAAGTAAAGAGTACTGAGTTTGTTGGTACAACCGTTACTATTATATTGCCATTAAAATTAAACCATTGAGGCCGAAACGGTCTCTTTTTTCATATATTTCGAAAATAGAAACAATTTGTTTCTCAAATTGGATTTGAGGTAGTAAGATAAGAATATCAAATTGTAAAAAGGGGGGTACCATGAGTAATCAGCAAGCAGCCTTACCTACATCCACTCCAAGACAAACAGAAGGAACTATATACAAAATTCTGATGATTATTGGTCTATGCCATTTATTGAATGATGCCATTCAGGCAGTAGTACCTGCGATGTTTCCAATTTTGGAAAAGACGATGGGTTTATCATTTACGCAGTTGGGCATTATTGCCTTTGCTCTTAATATGGTTTCGTCCGTTATGCAGCCTATTGTTGGGATCTTCACAGATAAAAAACCAATGCCTTTTGCCTTACCCATTGGGCTAACTTTTACCTTGGTGGGTGTGCTTGGATTAGGTTTCGCTTTTAATTTTAGTTTCATCGTCTTATCCGTTATTTTCATTGGACTAGGTTCTGCTGTATTTCATCCGGAAGGATCTAGGGTTGCCTACATGGCTGCAGGAAATCGCAGAGGTCTTGCTCAATCCATTTACCAAGTAGGAGGCAACACAGGCCAGGCATTGGCTCCACTGATAACCGCCTTAATTTTAGTCCCATTAGGGCAATTAGGAGCTTCCTGGTTCTCTATTGTTGCTGCTCTTGCCGTTATATTATTAATCTATATTGCTAAATGGTATAATCAGAGACTATTATCAACACCTAATCTTAGAAAGAAAAAGGCTTCCACCTTTCCAGATCAACCTGGATTATCAAAAGAGATTATCCGTGCACTGGGGTTTATTTTATTGTTGATTTTTGCAAGATCCTGGTACATATCGGGAATGACTAATTTCTACGCCTTTTATGGGATGAAGGAGTATGCCTTGACAATTAAAGAATCACAGCTATTCTTATTCGCTTTTTTAGTTGCTGGGGCATTGGGGACCTTTTTTGGCGGCCCCCTTGCAGACCTGTTTGGAAAGAAAAAGATTATTTCATTTTCCATGCTGTCTACAGTTCCCTTTTCCATTCTAATCCCGCATATGCCCCAAATGCTGGCATTTGCATTCTTAATAATATCTGGCTTTATATTAATGACCAGCTTTTCGGTAACGGTTGTGTATGCACAGGAATTAGTCCCCGGAAAAATTGGGTTGATGTCTGGATTAACGGTAGGTCTTGCATTTGGCATGGGGGCTATTGGTTCGGTTGGACTAGGGTATATCGCCGACTTAATCAGCTTACAATCCATGATCAAATGGCTGGGGGTTCTTCCATTATTGGGATTAATCTCGTTTCTGCTGCCATCAGATCAGAAAGTGTTGGAATGGAATAAAAAGGCATAAAAAAAAGGATGGGTGTGCCCATCCTTTATTTTATTTCTTGGATTTTTTGATATAATTCTTCTTTTTCCTCATCGGTCAACATTCTTTGCGCCATTGGGAACAGAACATTTTCTTCTTTGGCAAAGTGCTCAGTTAAGATAAAATATGCATTTTTAACTAATTGACCAAGCTCCTTTTTTTCTTCAGAGGTCTCGCCATTAGTTGCTCCTTCTAAAAACGCCTTGATATTCGCTTTTGCTTGATCATGTTCATACTCCATTACCGCAATAGGACCGGAAGTGGTTCCAATATAAACACCTAACATTGGGAATAGCACGCCTTCTTCCCGTTCTGAATGTGGGTCCAAATCCGCCTTAAATTGCTGTACTTTTGCATTCAATAATTCAAAATTAGGATCAATATCCTTTTCCTGCTCAATCCTTTGAGTCAATTGAAACAATTCTTCCAATTGAGCTAATAAAGGGGGATGCTCCTCTTTCAATTGTTTCAGGCCTTTGCTTAATTCAATATCCGGGCCGCCGCTGAAGGCACTCATACATCCGCTCATTTTTTTCACCTCTTGATCGATTTGTTGCCTCTAAGTATAAAATCTGCTACCAGCCAATGTAGTGAGGAAAGTCACATTCAAGTGAAATATTTATTTAGTTTGACCGGATCATAACAATTTTATAA
>NZ_JBALNY010000033.1:10585-41425 GCF_036962145.1 Bacillus sp. JJ1764
CTATAAAAAGGGAGGGAATATTTATTGAAAACACCGAATCACCATGATTTTTATCCAAAGGAATTAGTCCCAATTGGAGTAAATGATTTATGTTCATTAAAAAAAGCGGATGACTATTCACCAAGTTTAGCCGCCTCACATTGGCTGATTGCTGTTGAAGGTGTCCAGCTTCCGCAAGCAATGATTTATTATCACTGGAAAGTGAGTATATATCCTGCTGACAAAGAAGGAGATTTTGATTGGAAAAAACCTTACTTCTGTTCAGCAAATATGGAAAAAATGGACGATGCCATCTCACTTGCATCTACCCTTTACGATCTTAGTAAACTTGATCATTTAGCCTCCACTACAAAGCTAGAAAGAATTAGCTAGTCCTGAAAACATTCCCCTTCAGCTTCACCTTCTTTTTAACTTCTCATGTGAAAAAACGTACATATAGGAATCATGCAATTTTTTAAGTTCAAATCTAGAATTTTATTAAATAATGCCTATGAAGTATTTTCCCCGCATAAATTTTAGTAACAGGGGGGAGTTTATGTTTAAATTTTTTTCTACTAAAAAAAGGTTGTTTGAAAAAGAAATGAAAACAGACTCCCAAATTCTTACTAAATTAGATCGTATTATCGAGTTACTGGAGCAAAACCAAAAGGAAAACAATGAAAAGAAGATTCATATTGATCATGTCCAAATTGATCATTTGGAAAACATTGTGTTTAAATTAGACAATTTGGAAATTGATGAATTAAGCGGAAAATTAATAATTGGAAATAATATTGGGAGTAACGGAGATCTATCCGACTCTCATATCTTTAAAATGGATAAAGAAAAAGTAAAAATGGATTCACGATCAGAAGCATCGAATCTCCAACCGAATATTTCAAAAACGGCAAAGGGTTTCTGTTTAAAAAATAATTTCAAATAGTGTCGTGAACTAGACATTTTACTCACCTTTGATATCCGCAATTTTAATATCCTGATCTTCAATAATGGCATCAAAAACATCCTGATCATTTGTGGTATTTACGTTATGAACAAATTGATTTTGATTTCCAAACAGACTGCCTTGCGCATAATTAATTTTTTCATTTCCATCCATCCCCGTCACATGACCTTTTCCAACAAATACAGCACTATTTTGGAACATAGCATTAACATTAATGCTTTCAAGGTCGATGCTCGAAGTATTCCCATTATCAGGTGTCTCAAACGATATATTTATATCACGGTCATCGATTGGAGTATCAATAAAATCAGGATCATTTAATATCGAGATGTTATGAAAAAGAAAATTAGATTGACCACTAATTTTACCGATGACACTATTTTCTTTCCCATGTGCACTCCAGCCAATCGCATGATTCTTTTCCCCAATAAAGATGCCTGATTGCCTTTGCATGGTTTGGACATTAATATTCCCTGCAAAATGAAATTGGGAGGATTTTAACATACTTTGCTCACCACACTTTAGTTATTATCTTCATCACTTTCTTAAGGACTTATTTCTTGATATTGTACCCTATGTCTCAACATTAAGGATTGTGATGTATGCCTATTAAAAATACATCAATTGTGTCAATCGCCCAATAATTGAATAGGCTGTAATGAAGGGAAAGGAGAAAGGGTAAAATGATTGACATTTCATTTGGTAATATTTCAGTTGACAGTCTGGGAAAATCATCTGGTATTTTCATTGCCCATCAAAATAAACTTAAGAACTTTCAATTCGATAAAATCACTCATGAGACTGTCGGCATTCTGCTTGGTAATGAAAATAGGATAAGTTATAACCAGTGGATGCTTAGCAAGGAAAAAGGGGGAGAACAATAATTTATGGCTTCTCCAATCTTATCTCCCGTCTTCCATATCGGTACGATTAAAATTGGAAGTATAGAAGGTGCTTCTTGTTTTAGTATCGGGAACAATTTTATCGAAGACTTTAAAAATACAAAAAAACACAACCAGGGATTAGGGAATATTCACGGTGATCGAAACAACTTCGCCCATACTAGCGCTTCTCTGTCAGATTATGAACAAGAATCAATCAGTCAGAAAGCAGATAAACAACATAATATAGATCTGAAAAACAAACAACAAACCCTCGCATAAATAAAGGGTTTGTTGTTTGTTAAGCATTTCCTCCAATACTCGGTTTAAAATCCTGGTCGAAGATAAGTCCATCCATGAATTCAAAGCTATCTGCATTATTGGTAATATTTCCTGTGACAGCATTCAAACAGCCATAGATACCGCCAAAGCCAAGATTATATTTCCTGTTGGCATCCATCCCAGTAACAACAGCTTCACCAACAAAAATGGCAGAGCTTGGTTGTGGGGAGTTTATATTCAGAACTCCTAAATTGATTACAGAAGGCACCTCTTACTCCTCTCCTTCGTTTTCTTTCCATTTTGTAATCCATCTTATGTTACATTTTTTATTCGGTGAAGAAGGTTACATGGCTGTTGTTATAAAAAGGTATGGCTGCCTTGAGCAAACCATACCTTTAATCATATTTATGCTAACCGAAATACAATCCCATGTCCGCCTTTTGGATACTCCCATTTAATATTTTGGTACGGACAGCCAATCCGGCAGCTGCCGCATTCGTGACAGCCTTCATACCCTACCTGCAT
Source organism: Bacillus sp. JJ1764 (assembly GCF_036962145.1). NCBI lineage: Bacteria > Bacillati > Bacillota > Bacilli > Caryophanales > Bacillaceae > Bacillus > Bacillus sp. JJ1764. Next base: position 13,217 of record NZ_JBALNY010000033.1, read on the forward strand.
CCGCTTTCCTTCCCACTTATAGACCTCTGCAGGGCAAAATACTGTACAAAGTTTATCAGGACATTGAGTCATACATACATCATGGTCAAGCACGGTTAAATGAGACTTCGTATCACACTTAAAACGTAACAGATACTGTTTTTCCTCAATATTCTTCGTTGACATTATTTCACCGCCTTCCAAGCTCGATACATATCTTGAATGACCCGTAATGTGCCTTTTTCCGCTGTTATACTTTTCATGATTTGCTTTTGTTTATCACGTTTAGGTGTTCCATCGACAGTAAAGAATTTGCTCATCGCTTTATTCATCATAGGGACATATTCATTAAAATATTGCGGATACTTTTCAAATGTATGAGCAGCATCTTTATATTTCTCTAAATCTTTCATAATAAAGCTATCGTATAGTTTATCGCGGTAAATATTTAAACTGGATTCGCTGTAGTCTCCTCTGTTCTTAGCTTCAAGAATCGATTCAGCAGCCAATAATCCCGAATGCATTGCCATGTTCGAACCTTCGCGATGGATGGCGTTAACAAGCTGGGCCGCATCCCCAATTACCACAACACCATTTCCCGCTACCTTTGGAACTGAACGAAAGCCGCCTTCAGGAATCAAATGTGCGAGATACTCAGCCGATTCCCCACCATTGATGAACGGTTTTACCATAGGGTGATTTTTCAAGTAGTCCAGCAATTCATATGGCTTCATTTTTGCTTTGATCATACTAGATAAGGTGGTACCTACCCCGATATTCAGACTTTCCTTATTTGTATAAAGGAAAGCAGTCCCAAGATTGCCCTTAGTCGAATCACCAAAAATTTCAATCGTACAGCCTTGGTTGTCCTCTAAGTTAAAACGGTCATTAATCTTGTCTTTTGGTAGATTAATAACTTCCATAACCGTTAATGCTACTTCATCCGGACGAAATTCCTTATGGAAGCCGAGTTGTTTGGACAACAGTGAGTTCACGCCATCAGCAAGGACCACTACATCAGCATATACTTCCCCATCAGGACGGTCAGTACGAACACCGACAACCTTACCGTTATCAACAATACATTCCGTTACAACTGTTTCGTTTATTAAGAGGGCACCGGCTTCAACTGCTTTAGATGCAAACCATTGGTCAAACTGTGCCCGTAATACCGTAAAGTTATTATAGGGCTCAACTGCCCATTCAAGTCCTTTATAGCCGAATGAAACAACTGATTCCTTATCCATCATCCAAAAACGCTGCTCAATAACCGGTCGTTCGAGCGGAGCCTCCTTCCAAAATTCCGGAATCAATTCTTCCATTTGTTGACGATAGAGTACGCCTCCCATTACGTTTTTCGCACCAGGGTATTCTCCTCTTTCAATAAGCAGTACGTTCAACCCATTTTTTGCACATGTAAAGGCACAAGCGGTACCTGCGGGACCTGCCCCAACCACGATGACATCAAATTTTTCAGGCATAGCTTATTTCACCGCCTTTTTCAGCTTTCAGCATTTTAAAATGCTCAATCAATTGAGGCACAATCTCTAAAGCATCTCCAACAATTCCGTAGGTGGCCACATCAAAAATCGGAGCATTTGGATCTTTATTAATAGCAATAATCAGCTCAGAGTTCTTCATACCGACCACATGCTGAATGGCTCCGGAAATACCGATGGCAAAATAAATTTTTGGAGTAACCGTTTCACCTGTTTGTCCTACCTGCTGTTCATGCGGAAGCCAGCCTGCCTCTACCACATCACGCGTTCCTCCAACACTAGCACCAATCGTATCTGCCAATTCATGAATCAGCTGGAAGTTTTGATAATCTCCCATTCCTTTTCCACCGCAAACAATTACATGTGCCTCGGCTAAATTTGTCTTTTTTGTTACGTCATTCACAATTTGAAGCACTTTTGTTCGCATATCATCTTCATGTAGTTCTACTTCTTCTTCAATGATTTGACCCATTCGATTTGAATCGGGCTCTAATGCTTTCATGACTTTGGGACGAACCGTTGCCATTTGTGGGCGATGCTTTTTACAGAGAATCGTGGCCATAATATTTCCACCAAATGCAGGCCTGCTCGCTTCTAGTAAACGATTTGTGATGTCTGCATCTAGCATGGTGGTATCCGCCGTCAGTCCTGTTACTAAATCGGTTGCTACAGCACTGGCTAAATCCTTTCCGTTTGGTGTCGCCCCGTAAAGAATGATTTCTGGTTTGTATTTTTGCGCAAGCTTCATGACACCCTTCATATAAGATTCAGTGCGATACTGTTTTAATACTGGATGGTCAATACAATAGCAAAGATCGGCACCATAATATATCACTTCATTTGCTAACTGCTTGATATGATTGCCAAGTAAAAATCCTGCTAAGGGAACTTCTAATTTATCTGCGAGCTTTCTTCCTGCTCCAAGTAGTTCCAATGATACTCCTTCAATTTTTCCTTCATTTTGTTCAATAAAGACCCAAACACCACGGAAATCGTCAAGATTCATGTGTATCCCTCCCTGTGACTATGAATGATCTCATTAATTAGAAGACTTTATTGTAAATAGATCTTTTTTCTCCAGTAAGATATCCATTAGCTGCTTGACCTGCTCATCAGAGGTGCCTTCAAGTTTTTTTCCACCTTCTGGCCTTGGAGGTGTAAACATTTTTCCAACAATAGTCGGTGAGCCTTTCAGTCCAAGCTGGGCGCGATCCACATTTTCCAAGTCGTTAACTGACCAGATAATCGACTCATATCTAGCTGCCTTTATCATATTGGGCATTGGCGAATATTCAATTTCATTAATTTCCTTTTCAACTGTTAATAGACAGGGGATTTCAGATTGGATTAATTCGTATCCATTTGTTAATTTCCGCTTTATGATAACTTTTTTTTCTTTTTCATTAACCTCTACAGTCTCAATGACGTTCGTTATAGGGGGGATATCCATCCGTCTAGCAATTCCCGGACCAACCTGCCCCGTATCACCATCAATAGCATGTTTTCCGCAAATAATCATGTCCACAGGAAGTTCCTTATTGATTCTTTCTAATGCTTTTGAAAGGGCATAGCTTGTCGCTAAAGTATCTGCACCAGCAAAAGCACGGTCAGTGATTAAATATCCCCTATCAGCGCCAATTTCGATGCTCTTTTTAATGACAGCTGTTGCCTGAGGTGGCCCCATCGACAATACTGAAATAGTCCCCCCCACTTTTTGCTTAATCTTTACCGCTTCCTGTACTGCATGCGCATCATAAGGATTTAAAATTGCTGGAGCACTTCTTCTGTCAAGTGTGTTGGTTTTTGGGTTGATTTTAATAATCTTTGTATCTGGTACTTGCTTGACACATACAACGATGTGCATATAAGACTTCCCTCCTCTATATTGTCTTACTATTGAAAGCGTTTGCTTCCGATCTTTATAAAAAATGCTTTTATTTACGATATATGTATCGTCATAGAAGCATATTCCCCAAAACAATCGTTTTCTCTTAATTTATGTGGACAGGAATATATGTAGGAATATTTTAGGTAGATTGGACATATTCTTTATGGTGGTTTATTAAAATACAAGTGAGGCAAGGTTTCGTTTACAAATTCTTGGTGGAGTTTGAATTATTTTAACTATATGAAATATTGAGATATAAACAAGGATAAAAATCACAGTTATGATGATATAATGTAGAATGATTGTTCAATCTTGTTTTAGTTACAAATTCCGAAGGATTATGAAGGTTGCATCAAGGGGCGTGTACTACGATTAATATTAAATAAGATTAAACATGTACATAGAAGGCCTTTGGCATTGCTTTAACTAGTTTAAGGCCTTCACAGTAACACGTTTTTTAAGTTGCAATAAAAAATCCTTTTACCAGGATAGAAATTGATCATTTTATACTAATACCTTAGGCCAAACCATGATCATTTGTTTAAAGGCAAATTTTATTTCTTCATTTCTTTTGGGAGTTTGTCCCATCATGCGGTGATATTCATTAATTAACTCATCTAGTTCCTGACTGCATCTAATTGTTTCTTCACTAGTAAAACCAAGTGCATTGGCACTCTCGATCATTTGCTCTCTTTTAACCTTTATTTCCTCTATCATGTCACTATGGGTATTACTATACTCGTACAATGTTATCTCTCCTACCTCTTACTAGTAATTCAAAAAATAGACTACTTGATGAATTATGACAGATTTTTATTAAAAGTAAATACATTCGCAAAAGTAGACAAAACAATCTAAAACTTTCTATATTCGACAATATTTTTACAGTTTTCTACTACAAAACGACAAATTCCCGCTTAAGTCTTTTACATGTAATACACCACCTTTCCTCGGCCATTTATCACTGTTCCTTCCTGAAAATATACACTATAATTGACTTTCTAAAATTTGTAACCGTTTTCACTTTCTCAATATATTTTTATAGTCAAGTCCTCCATTTTTCATTCAAAAAAAACGCAAAGCATCACACTGTGCCTTGCGTTTTCAAATTTATAGCCATTGATTTTCGTGCTTTGCCTTAAGACGTTGCCAGCGCTTCTCCACTTCTGTTTCAAATTCTTCTAATAAATGTTTGTTTTCTTCTTTTAATAAATGCTTGGTCTTGCCCATATATTTAATCCATTCTGTAACAGGTACTCGCTTGTTCTTATCCTCAGGATTATAGGTAATGGTAGTTTCACCTTGTTCAATCTCATAAAGAGGGAAGAAACATGAATTAACCGCCTCTTCAAGAATTTTGGTCCCATAGCGATCTTCAGACTTCCAGTTCAATGGACAAGTAATGAGAAGTTTACCATAAACCGTGCCAACATTTTGGGCATACCATTGTGCTTTTGCACCCTTCTTCACCAAATCCTGTGGAAATGCTTCAGAACCGGTAAATACATATGGAATATTGGTAGCAGCCATAATTTGAACAGTATCTTTATGGTGGAATGTTTTACCTTTTTGAGCTTTACCCACACCAGATGTACTTGTCATATGACCCAGTGGAGTCGAATAAGACATTTGGGATCCTGTATTCATGTAACCCTCATTATCGTATTCAAGCATGATTAATTTATGTCCGCGCAATGCTGTACCAATGGCAGAGCCCATACCAATATCCATACCACCGTCACCAGTAATCATAACAAAAGTTGCATCATCAGAAACTTGGATTTCACCGCGTCGTTTTAATTCCATGAAAGCCTCTACAGTACCGGATAAGGTTGCTGCGCCATTTTGGAACAGGTTATGCATCATGGTTTGCTTATGAGAGCTATATGGATACGAAGTTGTCGTTACATATGCACAGCCTGTTTGGAAAAGTGTAACGATATCTCCTTCTATACCTTTAAAGAAAAGTTCTAGTCCGCCAAAGATCCCACAACCAGGGCAAGCACCATGACCGGATGCAATTCGTTTTGGCTTTGTTGTTAATTGGCGAAGCGGTGGGATTTTTACCTTTAATTTGTTGCTTTCTTCATCCAACTTAACTTCAATTAAGCCTGACTTATAGACATCACCTTGCTGAGGTTCAATAACAGGATTAAGGATTTTTTCTGGCTCGCCAGGGACAATCCCCAAATAATCAAATGGCTTTTCAGCATAGCCTTTTTCCATTGCATCAATCGCTAAATGGAAGAACTCATGTGCGTCACTTGCATAGAAATCCTTGCCGCCCAAACCAAATACACGGCTTAGGACGATCGTTTGATTATTCTTGTCATCCTGAAGAGCAGATTTAATTTCATGTGTTAAGTTCGGGCCGTTTGCCCCATATGAATCAGCACGTTCACCAACTAATAGTGCTTTAACATTTTTCAATGCTTCACGGATTTCTTTTGCTGGGAATGGACGAATAATGTTAGGGCTGATCACCCCTGCCTTGATACCTTTCTCACGGAGCTGATCCACTACATCTTTAGCTGATTCAGCAGCAGAGTTTAATAGGAATAACGCAACCTCAGCATCTTCCATTCTATATAAATCTAAAACTGAATATTCTCTTCCAGATAGTTTTGCATACTCTTCGGCTACTTCTTTAAAGACTTCGCCAGCTTGATAAATGGCCTCTGATTGCTGGAAGTGGTTATTCATCAGGTCCTCGCCATTCATATGGGCACCAATGGTAACCGGTTTTTTCGGATCTCTGATAAAATTGTAGTCAGTTGGACATTCACCCACAAATTGTTGAACAACATTACGATCCTTAAAATATTGTACTTTTCTCTTTTGGTGTGATGTAAAGAATCCATCGTATGCCACAATTACCGGCAAACGAACTTTAGAATGCTCGGCAATTTTTAGCGCCATTATATTCATGTCATACACAGCTTGAGGTGTTCTTGCTGTTAATATTACCCAGCCGATATTTAAACCATAATACAGGTCAGAATGGTCACCACGGATATCAAGAGGACCACTAACTGCACGTGTTACTAGGTTCATTACCATTGGGAAGCGAGTTCCCGCTTGTACTGGAAGCTGTTCAATCATATATAAGAAGCCATTGGCACTTGTAGCATTAAATACCCTTGCACCTGTTGCTGCGGCACCATAGCAAATACCTGCAGAACCATGCTCACCATCAGCAGGAATTAACTTAACGTCATGTTCCCCCCGTGCCTTCATCTGGTCCAAAAATTGTGCAACTTCAGTGGATGGTGTAATTGGGAAATACCCCATAATATGATAGTTAATTTGCGCAGCCGCCATTGCAGCCATTTCATTACCTGATTCAAATGTAGAAACTTGTTCAGCTATCCCTTGAGCTGTTAATATATCTTCTAAAATTGCCACTATAAAGTCCCCCCTGTTACATAAGGAAAGTTCTGTTTCACTCGATTTGCATCGGCATAACCAATCATTTCGCGGAGGTCACCCAGCGCATCTGTCGGACATGCTTCTACGCATTTTAAACAACCCTTACAATATTGATAATCAATTCCTTTAAGGAACATTTGCTTTCTGCCTCGTTTATCTTCTCCTTCTTCCCAAACAAAGCAGAAATCTGGGCAAACATTATCACAAGCAGCACAGTTTATGCATTTTTCTTGTTGGAATTCAGGAAGGAATCCTTGCCGTGATCCGCTTAAATCTTTTAACACACTGTTGGCCTGAGCCGTAATGACACCGCCAATTTCCTGAGTTAGGTATCCAAGCATTGGTGTAGGGCGGGTAAATCCCTTTCCTTCAGCATTTTCTGGAACTTGATAGTTTTTAAATTGAACCTCGTTATAACCGCGGTCAAACGTCCGGATATTTGGTTCTACCAGATGTGGATACTTTTTCTCAAACGTTTTGCGGATTACTTTTCTCATTGATTCTGGATCAAGGAAATCGCAAATACGGAAAAGCGCGCCAAGCATTGCTGTATTTACCTTTGTCTTTTCTTCTACAGCAATCGTTAAAGCATCCACGATTGCAAGAGTTCCATACTCTAACTTTAAATCTTCCTTAACTTCATCAAAGTCTCTTGTGGAGTTGACCAGAACAATTCCATCAGCATTTAGGCCGCTAACAACGTTTACCGTTTTATATAAAGCTTCATGAAATACACCAACAATATGTGGTTGTTCAATTGGACTGTGATCGCGAATGGCTGTCTCAGGTTCGCAGAATCGGATAAAACTTTTTACCGGTGTTCCTTTTTTCTCAGAACCATAGGATGAAAAATTGGAGCCATTTAAACCTAGGCCTAAAACACCTGCTTCAGCTAACATTTTCCCTGCCAGGTTTGCTCCCAATCCTCCAATAGACTCTAATCGGATTTCAAAAAATCCTAGTTCATTTTTATTTGGTAAAATAGACATAATGTCCCTCCCCTTTTTTGTTCGAAAAATCTCCATCAAAACGACATAAATATTTAACTTTGTAAAATCATTGTAAGACTTTTCATTTCTTTTAGCTGTGACAAAAATCAAACATCGATAAAAAAATATTGAAACACATTTTTATTTATTGAATAATTACTGGAAAATTCTTAACAAAATGCCGGTTTACATTCATATAACAGTTATATTTTTGTTATATAACAGGGTGTTTTCCAGATAAGGTCCTTACGGTGCTTATTGCTGCGCAAAAATCTCTTAAGCTGTTTGTAGACTGTCATTTTCGTCAACAATAAGCTATAATAATTATTTGTACAATTTTAATGAGGAGTTCAATCTAATGAATGTCATTTGTGCAACCTTAAATGCTAAATATATCCATACAAACCTTGCAATTCGCTATTTAAAGGCCTATGCCGCTCCAGAATTCAATATTCAACTAAAGGAATACACGATTAAGGATCCGATTTTGAACATAGTTTCAGACCTATATCAACAGAAACCTTCTATCATTGGCTTTAGTTGTTATATCTGGAATATTGAAGAAACCTTGAAGGTTGTAAACATGTTAAAAAAAATAGAACCATCTTTATTAATTGTGCTCGGGGGTCCTGAAGTCTCATATGATACTGCAGAGTGGATGGAAAAGGTTCCAGAAGTTGACTTTATCGTTATGGGTGAAGGTGAATTAACCTTTAAACAATTACTAGCTGAAATTCAAAGTGATCAAAATTATGATCAAGTACCGGGGATTGCGTATCGCCATGATCGGAAGGTGCGAATGACGCTCCAAAGAAACAAGTTGGATCTGAAAGAGATTCCATCACCCTATCGGTTCCCTGAGGATATCGCCCATTTAGGTAAGCGTGTAACCTATATTGAGACCAGTCGCGGTTGTCCTTTCAGCTGTCAATTCTGCCTTTCTTCTATTGAAGTAGGAGTTCGATATTTTGAACGTGAAAAAATGAAAGAGGATATTCGTTATTTGATGGAAAATGGTGCTAAAACCATTAAATTCGTTGACCGTACCTTCAATATCAGCAGAAGTTACGCGATGGAAATGTTTCGTTTTCTGATTGATGAGCATTTGCCGGGAACCGTTTTTCAATTTGAAATCACAGCGGATATCATGCGGCCAGAGGTCATTGAGTTTTTAAATCAAGAGGCACCAAAGGGATTGTTCCGTTTTGAGATTGGTGTACAATCCACAAACGATTTCACAAATGAGCTTGTTCGAAGAAAGCAAAACTTTGAAAAATTAAAAAGAACCGTCACAATGGTAAAAGATGGCGGTAAAATCGATCAGCACTTGGACTTAATTGCCGGGCTTCCTGAGGAAGACTACGCATCATTTAAGAAAACCTTCAACGATGTGTTCGAGATGAGGCCTGAGGAATTGCAATTAGGTTTTTTAAAGATGCTTCGCGGGACCGGAGTAAGACTTCGTGCTGAAGAACATGAATATGTATATATGGACCATTCACCTTATGAGATTTTAAGTAATAATGTCCTTTCTTTTGGTGATATGGTAAGGATCAAACAAGTAGAGGACGTTTTGGAAAAATATTGGAATGATCATCGAATGGATGCAACGGTAGAATATTTGGTCACAAAAACTTTTGCATCTCCGTTTGATTTTTTCCAAGACTTCGGTTCTTATTGGGATGAAAAAGGCTGGTCAAGGATTGGCCATCAGTTGGAGGATTTGTTCCGTCGACTCTATTTGTTTTTACAGGAGATAAACGCTGAACAACTGGATGTGATTGTTGGCTTAATGAAATATGATTATTTTAAAAATCATAAATATAAGCCAAGAAAACCATGGTGGGAAGCAAGCTACGATAAGGGTAAACGAACAGCCATATATAAACAGATACTTGAAACACCTGAACTGTTAGGTCCAACTTTTTTTGAATTACAGTTGGATGAAAAGGAGTTATATAAACATACCATGCTTGAAGAGTTATCCTTTGATTTGTCGAAGTACATGTTAACAGGAGAAGTCGTTAACCAAGCATCTTGTTTATTAGCCTTCTTTGACCCATCTAATAATCAAACGCTTCTTTTTCCGTTTAAGGGTTAAAAATAAGCCGGCAGAGCCGGCTTATTTTTAATCCTTTTGCCTTTTTTTCCAAATACTTTTCTTTTCTTTTAGTGGCACCCCATTTACATCACCGAACTCAACGCTGAATTCTTCAACAGGTATGCGTGGGGGGGTTTTTCGACGGGCTTTCATTTAACTTCTTCCTTTTTTCCCTAATTTTGAATTACGATTTTGAAACCGGATCGCATTATTATTATCAGTAAATTCTGCTGAAAATTCGCTTTCCTGAATATTGCTTTTAGGGGTTTTTGTATATTTTTCTACTGCATCAAACTCAGCTTTTCGTTTAGCCATTGGTCATCCCTCCAAAAAATATTTACACTTATAGTCTTAAACATTTCAGCTGTAATATTCTCTTCCTTATTTTTCTTAAATTAAAAAAGCATTTACCGTAAAAAATAAAGAAAAAAGCAGGGGTGACAATGGATGAAACAAGAGAAGCCAGAAAAGGACGAGGTCATTTTAGATGAAACAATACCACATCAAGCCAATGCTCCAAGCTTTAAAGGAACAGGCATAAAAATGGAAGCTCCTTTTGTTAATCAACATGGAGTTATTATTGGAGACAGTCAATATGCTTCTTGCAATTCCCCATTAGAAAATTGGTCAAAGGAAACGGATCCTGCTGTCATGGCGGGAGAGGAATGGGTCCATCCAACGAATGATATTGGCTGGAATACTACTGAGAATCGTGAACTGCTCGAAAGCAAACGCAGACCTCAGGCATCACCATTTATGCATCCAACTAAGGATGTCAGTAAAGGCAGCGACTAATTAAAATCCATTTCCGATAAAGATTACCATTAATGAAACAATAAAAAAATTAAATAATAGTAGTACAGGGGGTTATATATTCTCTGTAGATAGAAAGGAGATGAAACTAATGGCTAATAGCAGAAATAAATTATTGGTACCTGGAATTGAACAATATTTAGATCAAGTTAAATATGAAATTGCCCAAGAATTTGGCGTGAATTTGGGATCCGATACCGTTTCAAGAGCAAATGGATCTGTAGGCGGCGAAATTACCAAAAGACTCGTGCAGCAAGCGCAAGTTCAACTATCTGGAAATTCTAATCAACAATAATGAATATAATGGAAAAAGTCCGGCAGTTGCCGGACTTATTTTTCTTTTTTAAATGTATGCTCGTGTTTTGAAGGTTGTTTAGACGGCTCTATCTTCTTCCCTGGATGATGTTTTACTTTTTCTTCATCCATTTTTTTAGATTGACTAGGTGGAAGGGCTAGTTTATCCTTTTCGTCCTGGTGATATACCTTATTGCTTTTTGCCAAGCCATTTGTTTTATCTTGTGGAGCCGAAGGTTTTTCTTTTTTCATTTGATCAGCTGGAACCTTATTGATTGTTTTTTCAGACTGATTTGTTGTGCCTGGCACCTTAATTTGTCCTGATTGCTTCTTGTTCTTTTCTCCAGGTGAATCTGTTTGGTTCGTAGAACTAGGAACAGAGTTCTTATTCTTTATATTTGTATTCTCATTTCTCTTATTTATATTCGAATTCTCTTTGTCCTTGGTTTTCTCTGAATCTTTTACTTGTAATTTTCCTGCAGTGATGCCAAGTTTGTGGGCTTTTTCCAATTCTTTTTCCGTACCGGAAACATAGGTCAAATTAACTTCTTCATCACTGACAGCTGTCTTAATTTCTTTGATATTATCTTGAAGTCTTTTCTCTACTTCTGTTTCTGGATGTTCCATTCTGACTGTTGAAATAATAATGTGATTATTTTTTTTCAAATAACCCTCTTTTTTGATTTCTTTCAGGATTTTTTCCGTCAAGGAAGAAACACCCACTTTTTTCCAGTCCTTCAAATGAGAAATAACTTGCTTCCCTTCCTTATTAAAGCCAGTTAATTCCACTACTTGCATCTTTTTATTTAATCCAAGTTCAATACTAGGATTCACATCAATGGACATATAGGCATAGGCTTTGTTATTTTGATAAAATGGAATAAACGTGCTTAGAAAAACCAATAAAGCAGCAGCCGATAACCAAATAGGTTTTGCCTTAAAAAATCGGTTCACTTTTAGCGCCTTAGCATCAGCAGTTTGCTCAAGGGGGAAAAAGTATATTTCTTCACCAATTGAATAGGGCTGTTCGAGTTTTTTTGTTCGCAAAAACTCTCCATCAGGGGTTAACAATGTCAGAAATGCTTCATCTATTTCCATCACAATGCCTTTTTTCATTCTTCTAACACCCCTTTTAAATACTCCTTTAAATACATATAATCACTAGATAAAATAAGGGCAATCGCAATAATATACTTACGATTTCGCTCAATCGTTTTTCGACTGACATGGACCAATTTCTCTAATTCTTTAATTGGAAGGCGCTTTTTTTCCAAAAGAACATCCCTTAAATCTTGATTTTCAATTAGCATTTTCGCCGTCATGATGGCATTTTTTCTTGCATCAGCATGTTTTGGAGAGTTTTCAACCAAATCGCTAAAGCTTAAATCAAACTTAGCCAGTAATTGTTGAAACTGGATGATTTCCTCTTTCATTAACTGTTCGTCATTTTTTTTATGGTAATCTTCAAGAGACAAATCATTTACTACGGCAAGACCAGCGGATTCTTCATCATATTGGGAATCTGTGATATCAATACTTAGATGCTGATTTTTAGTTTGCTTGCGTATATAGTCTATTACTCTGCGTTTTATAATCACTTCAGCAAAACTTAATAAGGAACTACCACGTTCAGTTGAATACTTCTCAATTGCCTCATTAAAAGCGATAAGACCAATGCTAAATTCATCATCGGTTTCATAAATATACCTTCGACAAACAGAAGATACTGTTCTAGCAATGAACGGTTTATATTGTTCAATCAGTTCGTTCAGCAGTGACCGGTCACCCTGCTGGATTAACGCTACAGTTTCTTCTAATGATCTCTTGGTCTTCTTCGCCATAAACAATAAACCTAGCATTTGCTCACCTCTATTCGACCAATTATAACATAATGATGTTAGTTTGGTCTTTATGGGATAAGCATTTGAAAGTTAGAAACTATTGGATAGTTCTCGCTATCACTTAAAAATTACGTATCAACGGAACTGATTGTGGGGGTTATTATTTTATTATTCCGCAAAAAAACTTCCACCTCATTTTAGTGGAAGTACTATAACGAATATTGATTATAAAATAGTAACCTGATAATTGGGATTATTCTTATGCTGTAAATAGAATTTGGCCATAGGCCTAATCCCATCTTTAAAATCAGGACAGCTAATTCCTGAATCTTTTAAGTCATTTTGTGCTTGAGTGCAATCAAAACGGCCCTTCCAAGTAAAATAATCTAATGCTTCTTTTTCAACACCCAGGAATTTCCGCATAGGTTTCATCGAAAGTAACCATTTTCCTAAGTTTAATGGAATGATTCCCTTCGGTTTCTTGTTTAGTAACTCTTTCATAATCATTTCATATAGTTCTGAAGTTCTGTAAGGAGTTGGATCGGTTAAATGATAGGTCTTACCTGCACCCTGCTCAAAAAAGGAAAGATATGCCGTCGCCTGGATTATATAATCAATGGGGACAAGGTTGACAAAGCCTTCCCCTTTGCCCATTCGAGGAATTATGGGAAGAAATTTCAATCGGTCTAAGAAATTCATAATAAAGTAAGGCCCATCAAACTTAATGGTTTCTCCAGTATGGGAATGCCCCTTCACAATCCCAGGTCGAATGATGGTAATCGGGACTTCCTTTTTCAGTTTTTCTACTAATACCTCAGCCTCATATTTCGTTTCTTCGTAATAATTTTTAAATCTCGGTGGCCTAATTAGTTCTGTTTCATAAAGAGTACCCTCTCGTACTCCAACAACATACGCTGTGCTAAAGTAAGTATACCGTTGTACCTTGGGAAGATTCTTCACCCATTCATTGACATTGTTCGTCCCAGTTACGTTCACTTTGTAAGCAATATCTCGCGGAACGGCCAAATCATAAATAGCGGCTAAATGGAAAACATGTGTCACTCGCTTGGATAGCTGTTCCTGCTCATTCACATGTTGCAGGAGCCCTTTTTTTGTAATATCTCCTTCAACAATCGTGAAAGCGGATTCATTCACTCCAAGTTCTGTGATGATTTCATTCTTCACCTGATTGGCCTTTTCAAACATATTTGGAAGGACTAGAACAAATACTTCTCCTTGCAATTGATTTTTCTTCCAAACCTCACGAATCAATTGGTTGCAAATAAATCCTGGAAAACCTGTGAAAAAATAACCTTTTTCCAAATTTGTCTCCCCCTTATTTAGCTTCCATGGTTGTTTCCATTGTAAGTTCCTCAAAAATGATTCGTCTATAGGCAATTAGTCTGAATTTTCTGTATTATGTGAGAAAAGAAAGAGGCAGAGCTAAATCTGCCTCTTTCTACTCATGCTGATCCATTGGGTTATACAGTTTTACTTCTGGATTTTTTTCTTGGAACCATCTTAATGCAAAGTCATTTTCAAATAGGAATACGTATTGATCGTAACGGTCTTTTACGAGCAGGCTTCTCGAGCTTGATAGGTTTTCATCCACTTCATTATTTTCAATCCAGCGTGCTAATTTAGACCCTATGCGTTCCATTAATACTTCAGCATTATATTCATTTTTCATTCTGTGTTCAAATACTTCGAATTGAAGCTGTCCAACTGCACCCAATAAATATTCATCTGTTTTCACCGTTTTGAACAGCTGAATAGCTCCTTCTTGAACTAGTTGTTGTAGTCCCTTATAGAACGATTTTTGTTTCATGACGTTCTTAGCTGAAACTCTGACATACAGTTCAGGAGTAAATTGTGGTAATCGTTCAAATTGGAAATTATTTTTCCCCACTGTCAAGGTATCGCCTATTTGATAGGTTCCCGTATCATAAAGACCAATGATATCCCCACTGACTGCCTCTTCAACCGTGTTCCTTTCCTCAGCCATAAAAGAGGTTGACTGGGATAGCTTCAGTTGCTTATCCAAACGAGGAATCGCCACAGTCATTCCCCGTTCAAATTTTCCAGAACAAATCCGAACAAAGGCAATTCTGTCACGGTGTGCAGGGTTCATATTTGCTTGGATCTTAAAGACAAACCCGGAAAATTGATCAGAAAGTGGGTCAATTTCACCAATTGAGGAATTACGTGCCTTTGGCGGTGGTGCAAATTGTAAATAGGTTTCAAGGAATGTCTGAACTCCAAAGTTTGTTAGCGCACTTCCAAAGAAAACTGGTATCAACGCTCCGGAGGCAACTCTTTCAGCAGAAAATTCATTGCCTGCCTCATTTAACAACATAATCTCTTCAAGGGTTTGATCGTATAATCCGGAGGACTTTAGTGGATGGTCACCCTCAATTTCTCCATCATCATTTAACGGAATAAAACGGTTATCTTCATCTACCCGAAACTGTTCGACCCGATTGTAAAAGCGATCATAGATTCCCAAAAATTCTTTTCCCATCCCAATTGGCCAATTCATCGGGTAAGACTCAATACCAAGAACTTCTTCTAACTCAGCAAGCAGTTCAAGAGGCGGTTTCCCTTGACGATCTAATTTATTCATAAAAGTAAAGATCGGGATTCCACGCATCCGGCATACTTTAAATAATTTTAGGGTTTGTTCCTCGATCCCCTTTGCAGAATCGATAATCATAACTGCAGAATCTACAGCCATCAAAGTTCTATAGGTATCCTCACTGAAATCCTGGTGGCCAGGGGTATCCAAAATGTTAACCCGATATCCATTATAGTCAAATTGCATAACACTGGAGGTAACCGAGATTCCGCGCTGCTTTTCAATTTCCATCCAGTCACTCGTAGCAAATTTCCCTGTTTTCTTCGCTTTTACGGTACCTGCATCACGAATCGCGCCACCGAATAATAACAATTTCTCAGTTAATGTGGTTTTACCGGCATCCGGGTGAGAAATGATCGCAAATGTCCGGCGTGATAATACTTCTTCTTTTAAATTATTACCCATCATGTCTTCCTCTCTTTGATTAGAAAACTCGCCGACTGGCAAGCCTAAAAGGCGATGACAGAGGCGTAGTTGCACTTATGCCTGATAGGAAAGTTATTCTTTCCTATCGGCCAACGAAAAAATTTTGTCCATAAGTTCAATCTTATCTTGCAAAGGCAAACTTTGCAATATTTCAAGTGGAGGAGTTTGATAATTTTCTTTTATCAGGGAGTCATAAAGACTATAATATAGCTGAGATATATTACATATAGTAAGTGCCTAGGAGGATTTATGGACGTTATAAAAATTGACCAAGAGACCCTTAATTATTTGCAAAAAGCATTCGAAATAGTCCTTGAACAAAATAAGATTTCATATAAAAAAATTGGTATTGCGGAAGAAGGGGATCAGCTATTATTTTTGTATGAAACAAACGACGAAAAAGTTCATGTTTTTAAATGGAGCAAAGCATCCAGTGTTGGTGTTAGCATTGGGGTTCTTGCACAAAGTGTATTAATGCCAATCATTCCCCATCTCCGACTATTATCCTAAAACAGAAGTGCAGATGCACTTCTTTTTTTATACCATTCTTCCACCAGTTCCCATATCCATTTTTCTGGGAATTACCTTATAATAGTTACGTACTCTGTTAGAGGAGGATGACAATATTGAATCAAAGTAAAAAGAAAGTAGCAAAATTTATTCCGCTTGTTGCAGCGTTTATTATCATAATTTCAGGAATTATTTGGACGGTTCAGTCAACAAAAACACAAGTCTCCATTCCATTCTCTTCTGTTGAAAAAATTGTTCAAGAACAGCAAGGCAAAACCGTTTCATTAACGGAGCATTCCAATGGCAGCCTTGATATTACAGCAGGAGATGCTCATTATATTTCACATGTCCCCCCTAATAGTCAAATGGTTGATAAGCTTGTAGAAAAATATAATATTGACTATTCCTATACTACCAGCAGCCGTTATGGAATCTGGATTATGAGCGGAGTCCTTCTATTAATGGTTGGAAGTGCATTTGCCTTATATAAATCAAAAGGCGGTTCTGGGTTAACCTCCATGAAAAACAGTGTTGCCAAACCGCGTCCACTTCCGTCCATCACCCTAAAAGATGTTGGCGGTCTTGGCGAGGAAATGAAGGAAGAGATTCTACAAACTTTATCCACATTAAAAGAGCCAGAACGTGCTGATAAGCTAGGCATCAAACCTCCGAAAGGTATTTTGTTATACGGACCACCAGGAACAGGAAAAACCTTGCTTGCTCAAGCGATTGCCAATGAATTAAATGCTTCCTTCTTTTCATCAAGTGGTTCAGCATTTAATGAATTATTTGTAGGTGTCGGCGCCAGTCGTGTTCGTTCCCTCTTTCAAGCGGCCAGAAAACAAACTCCTGCGGTCATCTTTATTGATGAAGTTGATGCCCTAGCAGGAAGAAGGAAAGCACATGGTGGAGAAGAAGGAGAAAAAACGTTAACTGAATTGCTTGTTCAACTTGATGGTGGCAATAAGAACGATGGTATATTATTTATTGCAGCTACGAATAGAAAAGACATGTTGGATGAAGCGTTTCTTCGTCCGGGAAGAATCGATTTTACGTTCCAAGTTCCACTTCCTGATACAAAAGGTCGGAAAGAAATCATTGATATTCACACTAAAGGTAAGTCATTAGCGCCAGAGGTCCTTACTTCATTAGATGAGTTGGCCGAAAGCACTTCCGGTTTTTCAGGTGCAGAGTTACATTCTTTATTTGAAACAGCAAGTCGCCGTGCCGTCCAAAACAGGCATGAAATGATTCAAAAACAAGACCTTGACTATGCGCTTGATCGAACCATTTTAGGCAGTACCTCACGTTCTTTAAAAGATCAAGAGACAAAACGTCGTGTTGCCATCCATGAAGCGGGACATGCCATTATTGCCTCCTTAACTAAGCCGGGCTCGGTAAGAAAAGCCACGATCATACCAAGGGGAGAAGCGTTAGGCTATGTAGCACCAATACCTAAAGAACTGCATTTATCAACCACCAGCGACCTGCTTGACCGTGTCGCGATGGTATTAGCCGGCGGGGTAGCAGAAAGAATGATCCTAGGTGAGCATAGTATTGGTGTTAGCGGCGATGTCCAACAAGCTAAACAAATCATCGAGCAAATGGTGGATATTGGAATGCTTGAGGATGGTTTTTCGTTAACGTTTAATAAACAGGATAAAGAAGCAAAAATGCAGGATTTATTTACAATAGGTCTCAAAAAAGCAGAGGACTTAATTCAAAACCATCAATTACAGTATCAACAATTAGTGGATGCTTTATTAAAAAATGAAACCTTAGAGGGCATTGAAGTAGAAGAAATTGTTTGGGGGCAAGCACCAAGCAATCAAGCCGTTTAATATGTCCATATATCAAAACCAGATGTCAAGAAGGCATCTGGTTTTCTTCACCTTTTGTTTCATGATTTCCTCCTAATTGCAGAAACTAAAGTGAGAAGTGCTCAAAAAGGAGAGTGGTCAATTTGTTTAATCTAGAAAAAGACAAAAAAAAATACTTGAATCAGGCTAAAAGTTTCCTTGGGAATCAGCAAAAAACGGAAAGCCTACTCGAGAAAGCGATCATAAAGGGACAAACCCAAAAAGGAATTTTAGGAGGAACCTGGGATAAGCTGCAATTGCTTATAGAATTAGTAAGCTCCTATTCTAAGGGTGAATATAAAAATTTCTCGAAGAGTACGATGCTCATTTTGATTGGAGCCATTATTTATTTTGTATCTCCTATAGATGCTATTCCCGATTTTATTCTTGGATTAGGTATTCTTGATGATTCTGCCGTCATTGGTTTTACGTTAAAGAGACTCTCCACTGAACTGGATAAATATGAAAAATGGAAAATTTCCAACAACTTATAAAACCCGCTTGAATCTCAAGCGGGTTTCATTCTGCCTTTTATTGCTGTTCAATTAATAGTAGCAAGCTGCTCCTACAATAATCAGAAGAATAAATAATACAACGATTAAAGTGAAGCCACCGCCATAGCCAAAACCGCCGCCATAGCCGCAGCCACCAAAGCCGTAGCCTCCGAATCCACCATATCCAAACATATGCTTACCTCCTTATTTATTAATAAAATCCTCCAACCCAAGAAGCTCCAACGATGATTAACAAAATAAACAGAACAACTATTAGAGCAAAGCCTGCACCATAGCCACCTGCAGCACCAGTCATTATTACTACCTCCTTTTGTAATTTCTATATATCCTATTCACCTAGATACAAATGTGCAATAGACACTTATCCCTATTGCCTAATTTTCCAAAAAAGGGATTAGCCCATCTTTTGAACAAAAATAAGCGGTTGGTAACTGAATCTCCAACCGCAGACGAGTATTGCTATATCATTTTGAAATTAAACTTTTTGTCCTAATGCCTGATCTTCGTAATTGTACTTTAATATCAACTTGTACAATCGCATGTTGAAATACTTGATCCCACTTGTTTTTTACTTTTTTGAAATTCTGATAATCCTGCCTATATAACGCCTCTCCAAAACCAAAAATGTCCAATTTGTATTTATTCTGCATCTTATTTATGGTTGACTCAAGATTTTGCTTTAGTTGTTGTTCTGATATTTTTTCAAATTTATCATAGGTATCGAGACTGGTCAGATCATCTTCACATTGCATACCATCCAAATATGCTTCTGTTCTAATCTTTAAATTAATGACCGGAATTCCCTTGATTAATTTGGCACTTGTTCTAGTTTTCGAATTATAAATGCGGATACCAAAATATTTATTTTTACCACAAGGTACAGACACTACTGTTTTCTTTAACTTATCGACAATAATAAGATAATTACGGGCACTACTGAGAGGAAGAAAGCCTTTAAGCCTATCCTTTTTAAAAATAGCCAACGAATCCAGGACAACTAATGCTTTTGGGGTTACATCATTCATGTTATTAACATTGCCGCCTTTCTCAGGATCCCCTTTAATTGTCAACGCCGCCATGACCGGTTGTTTTCCTGGTGAAGTCCAAGACATTATCACATCATTTAATCGTACATCCGGATCTCCGCCCCAATTTTCAACCATAGATTGTAATTGAGTATGCAACTTTAGTGAAGAGGATTTTTGAAACTGATAGGTTGTTTTAAGAACATCAACAGCCTTCACATCCCGTGAAATAAGAATATTGAAATCATCCCTGATTTCCCTATTTCTCTCCATAAAATCGAGAAAAGATGAGATTCCTTCCTTCGCTACTTCTTCACTAATAACCAGTGTTCTCATATGCGAATAAATCAGATTCCTCGAGATCCCAATATTCATTTTTTGGGTAAGTTCAGCTGCTGTATTTCCTTCTAATGTGAAAACGATTGATGGAGCATAGCCATAGGCTGTTTTCCTGTTTAACTCCTGCGCATTTAAACCTTCCACTGACAGAGTAAATTTTCCATCATCACTCTTATCAATGGCGATTCCCATAACTACGGTAATGTCAGATAATTCCCGTTTATCCCAGCAGCCACTTAAAAAAACTAGCATAAACAATAAACCAATCAATATTCGAAGTTTCATTCTAGTCGCCCCCATTTGTAGAAGGCGGAGACGGATCTGAATCTGAATAGACTTTCACTTGTGACTCAGTGCGTAAAAAACTGGGTCTTTTTCTTAAGTTCCAAAGCGGAAACCTGAATAGGACATCTTTTTGGTCTTCGATAATAAAAGGTGCTACAGGGGCTAGATATGGAATACCGAAAGACCGCAAAGAACTTAAATGCGCGACCAAAGCGACCAAACAAATTAAAACTCCATATAATCCCAAAACGGAAGCCATGATAATCAATATAAATCGAATCAGCCTTGAAGCTGCTGCAAAACTGTATGTAGGAGATACGAAGTTGGCAATGGCCGTAATGGCCACAATGATAATCATTATGTTTGAAATGATTCCAGCTTCTGCAGCAGCTTGTCCAATGACAAGAGCCCCAACAATGGATACCATCTGACCAACTGTCCGAGGCATCCTTACACCAGCCTCCCTTAATATTTCAAAGGTGATTTCCATCAATAATACTTCTACTACGGCAGGGAAAGGCACTCCTTCCCTTTGAGAAATAACGCCCAGCAACAATGAAGTTGGCAGCAATTCTTGGTGAAAAGTCAGGATTCCCACGTAAATAGATGGGGTAATTAAAGCAATCATAAAAGCGATGTACCGGATCATTCTAATGAAGGTTCCTATGTGGAAGGGCTGGTAATAGTCCTCCGATATTTCGAAAAAATTAACAAATACTGCCGGAACTATAAGGGCAAATGGAGTACCATCTGTTAAAATGACTATTTTTCCTTCCATTAGGTTTCCTGCAACCGTGTCGGGTCGTTCTGTATTCAGTGCCAAAGGAAAAAAAGTGAAAGTTTTATCAGTAATTAACTCCTCTATATTTCCCGATTCAAAAATGGCACTAACCTTAATCTTATTCAGTCGATTTCGAACTTCCTGAAGAATGGATTCATTGACAATCCCTTTCATAAAGCCTATATAAACTAGAGTATTGGTATCCTTCCCCAAGGTGAATTGCTCAAAATGCAAATTAGGATTGCGAATTCTGCGGCGAATTAAACAGACATTTGTATAGACCGATTCAATAAACCCCTCTTTTGGACCTCTAACGACCGTTTGTGTGCTGGGTTCGACAACTGCTCGTTTTTCGCTATTCTCCATTCCCACTGACAGGCTTTGTGAGACCCCATCCAATGTCATAACAATACACCCATTTAATAGGGAGGAAAGGATCTCATCTTTAGAAGAAACCAGCTTTACTCCTGCACCGCCAAAAATCTCTTTTCCTACTACCAGTAAATCATTTACCGTTTCAAGCCTTCCCTCTTTTTCAAAATCAGGTGATGAAAAATTAGGTGTAAGTTCCATTAGCAGTTTTGTATCAATCATCGTTTCTAGGTAAATGAGTAGACCATTTTTATTCCCTATCTCCAAATCGACGAACTGAAGGTCTGCAGATTTGCCGAATGCCTGTTCAATCCCTATTTTTAAACTTTGTAAAGAAGAAAAATTTTGTTTAGATTGACTCGAAGTGACAGTCGTAAGGCAATCCTTTATATCATTTACGATTAATTTCTTCTTTTTCAGCCTTCGTATTGATTTTGGCAGTGTCATATAAACACCTCATTTCACTTGCTTACTCTTTCGTTGTTTCCAGATAAGCATTAGAAAAATGAATACCGGAATGCAAAATTGAAAAGGCAAATGTAAAAAAAGTGGAACCATTTTTAAACCTTCCTGGATATGGTCAGCAAAATCAACTGAAACCATGACTGAAAAAAGGGCAATTAGCATGGAAACTGGAAATGCGAAGTAGCGAAATGGTAATTTAAAGATATATTCCAACCCTTTTAAACCCCCATAAAAAAATAAGCTCCCTTTCACAAAAATACCCAGCATCATAATAAAGACGGCAAGAGCATCAATTCTTTCGATGAAATTTCCAACTGATACATTTCTGGCAGTGCTTAACAACGGGAAGTTAGAGCGTACCATTGTATCCATACCAATGGTCATGAGCATAAGTAAAGTAGCAACCAGTAGTAGAAAAGTAGCCACAGCAACACCGATCAAAGCAACCCGCAACCTGTACTTCTTATTGGTTACATTAGACCAAAATACTGTAAAAACAATCATTTCTCCATAAGGAAAAAAAATTAATAATTTGAATGAAGTTTTTAATGCTGGCTTCCAACCTTCACCAAGGATCGGCTGTATTTGGTGAAAATGTACATTACCGCTGACAAATAAAAAAATAGTCAGTAAGATAAAAAAAAGTAACACATAAGGGGTGAATATTTCTGAAGTCCTTGCCAACACCTCAATTCCTAAATATATAACATACGCCATCAATAGGCTGAATGTTAAAGAAATGATTTCTATCGGAGTATTGGGCATAATGGCGGAAGCTATTAATTCTCCAAAATCCCTGACTACCACACTGGAAATATACAGAAAATAGATAACGTAAAGAAACGACAGTAGGATGGTAGCTTTTCTACCTATGCAATACTCAAATAATTGAAATAAATTTTCCGTATCCAACCGACTCATTAAAAAATGATAAAAATAGAGAACACCAAACCCAAGACATCCTCCCAAAAAAATCGCAATCCAAGCATCATTTTTAGCTTCGGTTCCTACACCTACGACAACGGCACTTCCTAGCAGAAAATTAATTAAAAGAGTGAGGAGCTGGCTTAGGGATATATTTTCCTTTTGCATATTTACTCCTTGTTCCCTTGCATATCTTTACTTCTTCTTTTATTAAGAAATAGGCGAATATCTATGATAAAACCACCAATCAGCCCAAAAACGGCTCCAACAAAGACAATATAACGGCCTGCCGAAATTTCTGAAATGAGGATGTTCCGTAAAGATTCTATAATTGATAAATGAAAAAGGTGTGCATCAAATAAGGCTAGAAGTAAAAATAATAAAATGCTGATTAACAAGAAAGCCATTGTGATCATTTTTTCCACCCCAATACAGTTAAACCTTATTTTGCCAAAACAAATCCGTTCTTATCCCCTAAAAAAAAACGCCACTCAAAACACTTTCTGACGTTTTGAGTGGCGTTTTATGCTTTAAACAAGTTAGCATCATCATTCATAAATATCCGTTATATTTTTTTAATCAATAATACCAAGACGAATGGCTTTGACGGCCACTTCTGTTCTATTTTGAGCATTCAATCGTTTCATTATATTGGAGATATAATCCCGAACTGTATATTCACTTAGATAAAGTCTAGAAGCTGCTTCTTGGGTGGAAGCTCCATCTGCCAAAAGCTTAATGATTTCAATCTCCCTTGGAGTTAAGGAAATCGGACTTACGGCAGCAGTTACCGGTTTATCCACATCAGCTTTAATAAATTTTAAAAGTAGTTCCCCCGAACTTTGCCCAAATTTCATTAAAGCTGGAAAAAGACTAGTGTCCACTGTAAAGAACTTGTCTGGTCCTTGATCTAATACCACTCCTCCAATAATTTTACCTTCCTCAGGCACATAAATGGGAACAATCATTAAAGAAGAGAGTTGGAATTTCTGAACATATTTCTCTGGAAGTTCCCTATCTGCATAGGGAATATAGATAGGCTGAAAATTTTTCATTTCATGCCCCTGTGACTTCAATTTTACAATACTCTCATTTAAAATAGGAATATTTGTAATTTTTTCAGCAATTGCTTGTATGTCTTCTGTATTCATATGATGCCCGTAAAGCCCTATACCCACACTTTCCTTATTGGCAAATTTAAATAAGGCGCATCGTTTAAATGGCAGAAAATATCCAAATCCAAAACAGATATTTTCAACTGATTCCTCTAAAGTTTGAGAGCGCAAGATCCATTCATTAAATAGAATAACTGAATCCTTCCAAACACTATAACGGTCCTTAGTTGAGTCAAAAAGCATTACTTCATTAATCTTTGAAAATAGATAATGAATCGAAGGATGCAATTTAGAAGAGTATGCTACTCGCTCTTTTAGAACTTTGTGCGCAGAATTTTCTATTAAATTTAGATGAAATATTAATGAATCGGGTTCAGGATCACGGTTAAAATGGCTATGCCAGGCTGCCCGTATTTCATTTAACATGTGATAAATATCTGCTTTTCCGCCTCGAACAGAAATTAAAAATGTAACCAGAAACTCACTTATAAATTCATAAACGGAAACGGATTTCTTTTTTGTATTTTTTAGAGAATCGAGTGTATTCCCCCATTCTTGTAAAAGTTCATCTTGATAGTTACTTAACAATTTAACCGCATCATTCAACAGGCTATCCAAATGATCACTTAATGTTTTAGACAAAAACACTCACTCCCCGCTCAAAACATCTAAGTTGTGTAAATGCTTACATTTTTCAATAGGTATTTTTATATATTTATTTCTTTTAAATAAGCTAAAATTCCTGCCTCTTTTTATACAATTAATAGATTTTGATGAAACGTGTTGAAAATTAGGGAAATATTGGATTAACTTCCTACAAATGTAGGGATTAAAGATTTTACTGATTTATCATAAAATTGTGACGAATAGTGATGCATTTCATTTCAATTTGATGCATTGACAAAAAAAAGGGAGGAATTTGAATGACAGCAGAATCCATCATCATTGGAGGTCAGACAGTCAAAAAGAAATTATTATTTGCATTATTAGGGGGATTTGTGTTTTTAGGGACACTGCTCGGTATTTTTGGTATTACCGGTGTAGCAGTGGCAGCACCACTTAGTGGATTTGGTGAATTTACCGTTAAGTTTGACAAGATGGTTGGTGACGGCTTCCAACTTTATGGTGGACTTGCTGATGGGGCGGAAACGAAAAATAACCCTGTTGCTGTAAACGTTATCAAGCATGCAAAAATTGATGGATTAGAAATTTCAAAAGAAATTAAAGCTCTCGGGATTAGAGTAGTCATATCTTCTGATAGTACAGTTAATATTGATGGTCTTATTCAAAAAGCCACTTTAATCAATGGTAACGCTTCATTCTCAAATATGGAAATGAAAGAAAACTATGTTGCTGATATCAAAGATCCATTTGAAAAAGTTGCTAAAGAATTCACTCAAGGTGCTGACACGATTACTATTGAAAACGGAGACCTTAAGACTTTATATTTATTCCAACAAAAGGTAAGTTTACCTGGCATGAAAGTATACTTTGAAAAAATTAAATAAAAAAGCATCATAGATTAATTGATAAGGATGATCAAAATGAACCCTTCTTCTACAAAACGTGAAAGGTTCAAGAATTGGAGAGCAAGGCGCCCTTTTTGGGGGGCGACCTTGTGTATCCTTTCTGGACTTATTATTTTATATGTACCTGTACAACTCTATGAAGTTTCAGCTGTCCCTGGGAATATGCTTGTTGTTGGCTTTTTCTTGGGAGGTCTGACATTGTTATTGGGTGTGCTGGCTTATCTTATGCCAAAGCTTTCAACCCTGTTAGGTGTACTTGCTATATTCTCGGCTGTATTATCAGTTTTTGGTGCACTCGGAGGATTTTTAATCGGCACGATCTTAGGAATTATTGGCGGTTCAATAGCCATTGCCTGGAAACCGACATATGCCCCTCATTCAATAGAACCAGACCAAACTGTACAAAAAGAAATTGCTTCCGGAAAAGAACTCCTATCTGAAAAATAAAAACATTTGCATCACTGGAACTAGCATCAGCTGTGTTCCGTAATTTACTAGTAAACAGAAAAATGGTGGTCACATTGAGACGTATTCATATTACTTACAAACTATTAATTATATTATTTCTAACTGTTAGCACTTTATTTATGGTTACCAAAGATAGTAATGCAGAAACTCCCCAATTGATTGGGTTTATAATTGACGCTGAACAAATGGAAGGTAGTATTACCGGACTTGCCATGACGACTGGAGAAACTCCTTATGCAAAGGATGTTCCTATGCTCGAAATGAAGTTTGATTCAGCTGCCGTTTTAGGGCTAACTATTAAAAAACTTGTACAATCTCCGAAAGGACTGATCACAACCAACATTACTTCAAAGGACACTGTTCTATTTAAAAACTTAACCCTTAAGGTAACAAATGCGCAATTCGAACAATACTATTTACCTGAAAAAGGAAATATCGGCCTAAAAAAGGTTAAATTGTTAGCTCATGATGTGTCAGCAGTTGATTCAAATTTACCACTGTTTCATATGGACTTTCAATCAGGCGGGGAAATTGAATTACAGCCTAAAAGCGAACAAGAGCTCATCCAATTGAAAGATTCTTTAGAACAGTTATTATCCTCTATACAAAAAAGCGATGCTGAATGATAGCATCGCTTAAACTTAGTCTTACTCTATGTAAATGATGGCCATTTAATCATTGATGATCCTCATAACCCTGCCATTAAATTTCTCTGCATAGTATCCTTTTGTAAGGTCAGCAATCGCTATTCCTGTTTTGCTCTGGGAACCGATGAATAGCCCACCACCAAGGTATATACCGACATGCCCGTCTATTTTATAGGTATCGAAGAACACGATGTCCCCTGGCCTGGCTTCACTAAAAGGTACTCTTGTACCAGTATTTTTTAAGATCTCCGTATAAGCCCCTACCTTTACCCCTGCCTGCTCAAATGCCCAAGCAACAAATCCGGAACAATCAAATCTGCCATTAGCGACATCGTAAGCATTTCTGCCACCGCCAAACACATACACAGAATTTCCAATGTATTTCTCACCTGCATGTATCACTATATTGATTGCTTTATTGGAGGACTCAGGAATTAAGTATGCACTAGTTGCCATGCTGGTTATATTTCCTGTCCCTTGATATTCACCTTGCTGCTGGAGGATAGCTTTTTCTGTGAGCTTTTGTTGTTCCTTTTTTTGCAATTCTATCTTAAGGGTATCAATTTCATCCTTTTGTTCTAGTATTTGCGTCTGCATACCCTCGAGCTCTGTTTTTATCACTTTCAATTCAGAAAGCTTCAATGCAACTTCAGATTGTTTTTGTTGCACCGCTGTTCTATCTGCCTCGTGCTGTTTAACCAGATCCTGATCTGCTTGAACCATTGTTGCTACAGCGCCGAGTCTTCCTACAAAATCACTAAAGTTTTCCGACCCAAGCAGAACATCAAAATAACTTTCCTTACCACCGCTTGCTTGGAGAGACTGAGCTCGTCTCTTGATAATTTCATTACGCTTTTCGATTTTTCCATTTATGTTAGTAACTTCTTGATGTAGCAAGGCAATACTAGCCTCAGTTTCTTTCACTTTCGTTTCTGTTTCCATGATTTTATTGTTATTATCAATAATTGCTTGTTCTAACCTCTTGATTTGTTCAGCTAATCTAATCATTTCATCCTGAACTTGGAGAATTTCTGCATTTTTTTGAGATATTTCCTTACTGATATCTGACTGCTGATCCTGATTGTTCTTACTATTTTCAGCTTCTGCCTTACCAATTGGACTTGCCAAAATGGTGCCAATTCCCAATAGAGTTGTCGCGCCAAGAGTGAGTAATTGTTTTTTCAACCTGTACCCCCTGCCTTTATGGTTTAACATGAAATGACGAATAAACCAAAACTTTCCAATTTATCATATTAAAAGTATATCATTTTTTTTTGTTAGATTGGTAGTATCCATGTTACATTTATGTGTTACATATTTATATGCAGATCTATTATTTACCCGATGAAAGACAGTTTTCTACTTGCTCGACTGTATTTTGTCTTTCATACCCTTGATGAAAGACAGTTTTCTACTTAGTCAACCGGTTTTTGTCTTTCATACCAGTGTGAAGGACAGTTTTCTTCTTGCTCAACTGGGTT
>NZ_JBALNY010000033.1:41567-44587 GCF_036962145.1 Bacillus sp. JJ1764
TTGTCTTTCATACCCTTGATGAAAGACAGTTTTCTTCTTAGTCAACTGGGTTTTGTCTTTCATACCCTTGATGAAGGCATCTTATTATTCGGACCAATCACACATATATCATTTAGATAGCGTTTAGGAAAAGAAAGGATAGTCACTACGTCACTGAGTCATTTTTTTCCAAGCAGAAGCTATCAGATTATCAGAAGTCTTGAACAAAATGTTCAATAAAACATGAGAAAACTCGACGATTGGCGAGCCTTTAGGCGAAGTCAGAGGAGTAGTTGCACTTATGCCTGAAGGAAAGTTTATACTTTCCTATAGGCCAAAAAACCACAAGCTCTAATAATCCTGAGTTTGTGGTTTCTTATAGTTTGAATGGGATTGTTATGTGCAACAATGATGATGAATCTCCTATTCTGTGTTATTTAACTTTAATAAGCTCCTTAATGCTGCTTTTACCTCGTTCAAGAAGATTTACATGTGTATTTCTGGCCAGTTTAACATATTCTTTTCTTACTTCGAGCCAAGCATTACGGCGTTCACGAGCAAAAGCGATACTGGACTCGGTATTTTTTTCAAAGTTATCTTCCAATTGTTCAATGACTTGAATGACTGATTTAACCGGTGTAAGTGCCAATCTCTCTAATTGATTTGAGACTTCTTTAAACTGATTTTTAAGTTCTTCACGGTCAGAATTTACTGGAACCGCTACTTCTTTATGTTCTTCTTTACGTGCATTTAATTGGGATACAAGCTCTGTGACCATCTCTTTATTGGTCTTTTTAGATTGATCATACAGTTTGGAAATGGCTTTTCTGTATTGCTTATTAAATTTGATTACCTCTTTGATAGCATTTAAATAAGCATCCTCCCGATTTTCACGGAGTTTTTCCCCACGTTCACGTGAGAGCTCATATTGATCCCAGAATGTGTCTACAAATAAAGCTTTTCTTGGCGATTCCTTCACTTCCGGCATTGGTTTTTCTGAAACATCAGGAACTGCTTCAATTTTCTTCTGAGCCATCGTCTTTCCTCCTCCTCTTATTTACCTTCTCTATAGAATCCTTCTTTTGTAAGGAAGGAATGTAGAGCTCTAATACACTGGTATACATATTAAAGAATTGGTCAAGTAAGGATTGATACGTTTCCAATTGACCTGCATAGCCTTTTAAGTATTTCACACCGGCTTTTGTAATGGAATAACGTCTCTTCGCAGGTCCTGTTCCTGTTGTATCCCATTCCGATGACACAAGCTCGTCCTTCTCTAGCTGTCTTAACATTCTGTATAAATTCCCCTGGTCCAGAGTCTTAAATCCAAACGACTCTAATTTCTGGCTAAGTTCATATCCATGTAGGGAAACCTTGCTAAGAAGCAATAAAATAAATGGCAGCACAAAGTTTTTTGAAGGATTGACTGATTGATTGTCTTGGTTTACCATATCTTTATCACCTCACCTATATGTATTTTACACCTATCAGTAATATTTTGTCAATCCAGAAAATAAATATTAACAAAAGTCAAATAATTATGTTTACATTTTATGCAACATGGTTATAAACTAATAAAAATGAAAGGTGGTGTAAAATGGAAATTGCGAAAATCAGTAAATTAGGGATCCCCTATTTACATTTTGGAGCTGGTGAATCATTGGTGTTAATCCATGGTTTAGGCCAATATAAGGAGGGATGGCAACACCAATTTGAATTGGCTGATCAATTTGAATTGATTATTCCTGATCTTCGCGGACACGGTGAATGTAAAAGAACAGACGGAATCACCATTCAAAACTTCGCTGCCGATATCATAGCTTTATTAAAGGAGCTAGAAATTGAAAACGCTCACATTCTTGGTTTATCAATGGGCGGAGCCGTTGCACAAGAAATATACCGCCAAGCACCCTCCATATGTCGTTCTCTCATGTTAATAAGCACATTCCATTACTTCCCAAAGAAATTAAAAGGATTATTATTTGAAAATAGAAAGGCAAAATTTGAGGCGATTAGTTCAGAAGGAAGAACAAACTATTTGGCTCAGATGGCCCTTTATTCCTGGAGTCAAGATACGATAAGAGAATTTAATAAATTAATCAAAATAAAGGATTATGTATTCGTTGAATCTCTTAAAGCATGTCTTGAAGTGGATAATTCGGCTTTATTACCGCAAATAAAAGTGCCTACCTTAATTGTTGGCAGTCAATATGATTGTATTCTTCCTGTTTGGCTACAAGCGGTCATGCATAAGAAGATACCACATTCTCAATTTATTATAATGAGGAACACCGGTCATCTTGCAAAACTTGAAGCAAAAGACCGGTTTAACCGCCTGCTACGGAATTTCCTCAACCTGCAAAAATATGCTGGATAATTTTTCATATTAACGGGAAGGATGGGGGTCCTTCCCGTTAATAATGTATTTCTCATTTATCTTAATTATACGAAAGTATTTTGTATTTCTTTTGAACGAGTGTTGAGCCATTGATCCGCAATTTCTGCAAACACTCCTGTCAATGCTAAGGATACATGTCCACCTTCAAAAACCTCATAGGTTTTATCCTTGCTTGAAGCAAGCTCTACTATTGGCAAACTTTGTTTCTCCAAAACTAAAGTGTCCCTAGAGCATGTGAAAACATAAAGTGGGCATTTAATATTGCTTAAGTCAACCTGTTTTCCTCCTATCATTAATTCTCCCTTTAAAAGTTTATTTTCTTTAAAGAAATCATTAAACATCTGCTTAAAGGTTGCTCCGGCAAATGATGCGGTATCTTTTGTCCATTTATCCATTTGACGCCATTTTTCCACATATTTTTCATCATATGCCCTTGTAACAAGGTTAATCATCGGACTACCATAGACTGGTGAAAGCATTCTAAACATTAAATACAAAAACTCATGTGGAATGGTTCCGTATGCATCAGAAAAACGATTAAAGTCCATTTGGCCCGTTTGGAGCCCTTCTAACCATTTATCCGGAACGATGCCGATGCTAAAATCGATTGGAGTGGCAGCTAATATTAGGTTTTTAATCGGCA
>NZ_JBALNY010000033.1:44592-50878 GCF_036962145.1 Bacillus sp. JJ1764
GATTGACGTCAAGATAGATGAAAATGTTCCTCCCCAGCAATAGCCAAGTATAGAAATTTCTTTAGCTCCTGAATATCGGATTGCCCGTTTTACAGCGGGCTCTAAATAATCAAGGATATAATGATCGAGAGTCAAATCCTGATCTTCTAACCCCGGCGATCCCCAGTCGAACAGGTAAACATCATACCCCCGTTCCGTTAACCCCCCTATTACACTGTTACCTGGTCCAATGTCTAAAAGATATGCCTTATTTAGTAAAGAATAGATAACAAATACCGGGATTTGATATTTCTTTTCCTTGGCCGGATGATACCAAAGTGTGGATTTATTTTTTTTCCAAACAGCCTTTCTTGGTGTCGAAATAATATCTGGCTTAGGTTCGGAAAACACTTTATAAAGCTGTTCCCATCTGGTTTTTTCTTTTTCCAGATCTAATGATGGGATAATATATTTCAGAGCAGCTTTAGAATCCATTGTCTAACCTCCTTTCTCTAGTTTAATTTGAAGGACCCGTTGTGGATAACTCTAGTTCTTTTTTCTTTTCTTTTTCAATCAGGGTTTTCAGTTCCGAGAGCTCCTGCAATATGTCCGGGAGCTGCATCACCCCAAGCTTTAGATCCTGGATCTCTGATTGGAGATTATTGGTTTTTTGGGCTTCCTTCAACTGCTTGAGCTCGGTTTTAATTCCCTTAATGGTGTCAATTTCCTTACGTAATTCCTGAAGATTTACTTGTATAATTTTTATATCGACAAGTCCTTGGCGTAATTCATGAATGTCTGAGGATATTTTTTGAGATTCGGCAATTTCTTCTCCAAGTTTTTGAAACTCATTTTTCATTTGGGTAATGATGTTTACTAGTTCTTGGAACATTTCAAGATGATCTTTATTTAATTGAGCGATTCCATCCTGCATATTCCAAATTTGTTCTTCCAAAATATCAATCTTTTCTTCTGCCTGAATGGAAATTTTAGCTACCTTGGCGACATCTTTTTTCGATGGGATATTAAGAAAGCTGGCCATCAAATCCTGGTTTCTTCTTAAAAGCTGCAAGTAACGAGAATAACCATCAACTCCAAGCTTCATCAAACTTACCGTCTCTTTATTATCAGTCATCATGTACAAAAGGCCATTCATTTGTTTTTCCCACAATTCACTCATTCTCTTATAGCTCTCAAGTGGATTATATGTTTTTTCGTTAGCCATCCTTCTTCTCCCCTTAACATTATGATTTTGTAAGTTCTTCGGCCTTTTCCAAATATTTATTTAGCGGAAACATAAACGTTTTCACCTGTTTGGCAAACAGGTCCACAAATCCCTTTTGATTCTCATAGACTAAGTTCCCAGCCTGTTTAATTGTGTTTAGATACTGTTTTCGATACTTTTTCCTAAGTGCGATGTACTGTTCAATCATGTCAAAATATTTTTCTAATGCCTGGTTGTTAGTCATGGTTTGACATGGTTTTTGAAGCATTGACAGTGCAGTTTTCTGGATTTTTTCAATTTGCTGATTGATTTCTTCATATGATTTGAGAGGAAAGAAATGAGAAAGACTGGTTGTCGACATTAAAAATTCATCCCTTGCAGTTTTTTCCCATTCAGAAAATTCCTGACTAAATTTTTCAGTAACATTTTTGATATTCTCTTGATTTCTTTGAATGCTTTCGACAAAAAGCTGCGCTTGTTTTAATAACACTTCATCACGGAAATCTGCACGTTTTGCCCATTCGTCCAATTCTTTGAAGGCCAGCTTCCAAAGCATATCCAAGCTCGAAAGTTGTTCTTCTCTTTCGCGTTCCACTTCGGCATGCAGACTAGGCTCTTCTGAATTTACTTCTTCTCTTTCTACAGGTTTTTCTGTCTGTTCTGGGACCTCTGGTGTTTTATCCATTTCAGTAGCTTTCTTGTCTGTTGGTTGCTTTCTTTTTTTCGAATTTGTCTCATTTAAGTCTTCATTTTGATGATTCATGTGATTCACTCCGTTTCCTTCAGATTATTAAAAATATCATGTTTATCGAATATATATGGAACTTGCATTAAAATTGAAGTTGTTACTAGGAGGAATAATCTCGAGTAGTTCATGAGGTTTATTTTTTATACTTCTTGTTTCTCTGCTTCTTTTCTAAGCATTCTTCTTAACAGCTTCCCAACAGATGATTTTGGAAGATCATCAAGAATTTCAATTTCTTTTGGTACCTTGTATGGAGCTAGATTCATTTTGGAAAATTCAATTAATTCTTCGGGTCTCGCTTTTGCGCCTGATTTTAATTTTACAAAAGCTTTTACTGTTTCCCCACGGTAGTCATCAGTCATACCCACAACAATTGCTTCTTCAACCGCCTCATGCCTGTATAATACTTCTTCAATTTCACGTGGATAAACATTATAGCCACTAGCAATAATCATGTCTTTTTTTCGATCTAAAATATAAAAATAGCCGTCATGATCCATTTTGGCTATATCCCCTGTAAAGAGCCAGCCTTCCCTTAATACCATCTCCGTATCCCCCGGACGTTTCCAATACCCTTTCATTACCTGTGGTCCACGCAGTATTAGTTCCCCCGCTTCACCAACCGGTACATCAGCAAATCCATCTGGTGTCTCCCTGACAATCCTTGCCTCCGTCCCTGGTAATGGGATTCCAACACTTCCTAATTTTCTTGGTAGAAATGGAGGAGTTGAAATAGCTGACGGAGCAGTCTCTGATAATCCGTACCCATCTGCCAGTCTGACTCCCACTCTTTTCTCAAAGGTTTTAACTTGTTCAACTGGTAGTGGTGCCCCACCGCTACTTAAATAATAGATCTCTTTAATCTTGCTTTCTTCCAAAAGTGGATGACTATTCAAAGCAAAAATCATCGTTGGTACTGCTGTCAATTGGAACGGTTTCTCCTGATTAATTAACTCCAATACTTCATTTACATCAAATCGTGGCAAGATTAGTTGATTACAGCCAATTCTTATGGCTGACAATGCATTGCATGACAAACCATATACATGAAACATCGGCAAGACACTGATGATCTTGAAATTTTCCGGCTTCTCATCAACAGCATTATAGGTGAAATCACAAACTTGGATAATATTAGCAAGCAAGTTATGATGGGTTAGCATGACTCCCTTTGATACTCCTGTTGTACCCCCGGTATATTGTAAAAGAGCCACATCTTCTTTTATATCTATTGGAATTTCTGGAATGATATTATCATGGGTTAAAAAGTCATTAAAATAAAGATCCCCTTCAGCTAATTGGATTTTGTTAGCACCAAAACCTACAACTATGATTCTCTTTAAGTTAGTCTTTTGCTGGACTTGCTTGACCCTATGATAAAGATCCTCAAAAACAATCATATATTCTGATTCAGAATCGTTAAGTATGTATTCGATCTCCCGTTCAACATACATAGGATTTACCTGAACAGCAATTCCACCTAATCGAAAGACAGCAAATAGACTGAAAATATAATGTGGGCAGTTGGGTAGCATAATGGCCAACCGTTCGCCCTTTTGAAATCCCACCCGATATAAGGAAGCTGAAAGCCATTCAGAAATCACTCTAGTTTCCTTATAACTCCATGACTTTCCATAAAACGTTAATGCAGGCTTATCGTGGTGGATATTCGCCGCTTGCTTTAACATATCAAACAGTGAATCGTACTTAATTAATACATCTCTACTTATTCTTGGATCATAAAACTTTAACCATGGTTTTTTTTGATATTCCACCCTATTACCCTCCTTGAAATAATTCCAAGACTCAAGATAAAAATTCACATCATCATCTTGGAAGAACTTGTAATCACTTAAATTATTGTTATAAAAAGGAGTTTTGTAAACGTTCTCATTACGACGTTTTTCATCAATCTTCTGCAAGTTCAAGTGGGTGAATTGGGTAAATATGGCGAATTTTAACTACTAACCGTTTTAATAGCTTAATAACACTCTTTTTTCCGACAAAATGTATATTTTGTTCACAAAAGTTTCGATAATTCAAGAGAACATATGGTTCAAGTCAGCCCCAATCATGGGACAGACTTGAGACCAAAGTTTCTTATTATACCCCTTTATAGGCAGAATGATAGATTTCAGCTAATTCACTTACAAGTGGCATTTTTGGGTTAGCAATAGTATCTTGATCATCGAAGGCGCGTTCTGCTAATGTGGGTACCTTACTTTCAAATTCTTCCTCAGAAATTCCGAATTCTTTAATACTCATTGGAATCTCCAGTTCCTTTGCCAATTTTATTACTGCCCCGATTAAACTTTCGACCGCTTCCTCTGTAGTCCCGCCGGGCAAGCCAAGCATTTTAGATATTTCGGCATAGCGCTTATCCGCAACAAAATGTTCGTATTTAGGGAAAGTCATACATTTATTTGGCTTCATGGCGTTATATCTTAGAACATGTGGAAGCATGACTGCATTTGCACGTCCATGCGGGATATTAAATTCAGCACCAAGAACATGGGCAAGACTATGATTAATTCCTAAAAAGGAGTTTCCAAATGCCATTCCGGCAATGGTTGAAGCATTGTGCATTTTTTCGCGGGCGAGCTCATTGCTACCGTCACGATAGGCAATTGGTAAATATTTAAAAACTAATTGAATGGCTTTAAGAGCAAGTCCATCTGTATAATCGTTAGCTAAAACAGAGACATAAGACTCTATTGCATGTGTTAAAACATCCATCCCGGTATCTGCAGTCACAGATTTAGGAACAGTCATCACAAATTGCGGATCAATGATCGCTATATCTGGAGTCAACTGCAAATCAGCCAATGGATATTTTATATTTGTTCTCTTATCGGAAATTACAGAGAAGGAAGTCACTTCAGAACCTGTACCAGATGTAGTTGGAATCGCAATAAAGTGTGCTTTATTCCGTAGATGAGGAAATTTGACCACCCGTTTACTTGGATCAAAGAACTTATGTGTCAGACTTTGGAAATCTGTTTCCGGATGTTCATAATACAGCCACATCGCTTTTGCAGCATCCATTACCGAGCCTCCGCCAAGTGCAATGATCCAGTCCGGCTGAAATTTCCTCATCTGCTCAGCGCCTTTAATAACCGTTTCAATACTTGGCTCCTGCTCTATATCATAAAAAGTATCGCATAGAACTTTGTTAGGATTTTTTTTCAAATAATAATTTACTTTTTCGACATAACCGTTTTTCAAGGAACTTCCGCTTGTAACTATAAAAGCCCGAGAAATGTCAGGAATGGTAGCCAATGTCTGGATAGAGTTTTTCTCAAACAGCACCTGAGAAGGAACTTTAAACCATTGTGTCATCGTTCTTCTTTTAGCTACTTTTTTAATATTGATTAAATTGGCTGCACCAACATTCTGTGACACTGAGTTCCCTCCATAAGTACCACATCCAATTGTTAAGGACGGTAATGATGTATTATAAATATCACCAATTGCCCCGTGGGTTGATGGCGTGTTAACGATTATTCTTCCAGCTTTCATTCTTAAAGCAAAAGTGTCAATAACATCCTGATTTGTGGTATGAATCGCTGCCGAGTGTCCAAGACCACCATATTCAAGTGTTTGTTCAGCAATCATCAGCCCTTCAGCAAGATTATTAACTTTATAGCATGCCAGAATAGGGCTTAATTTTTCACAAGAAAGTGGATAGTTTGGACCTACTCCATCCAACTCTGCCAGTAAGATTTTCGTATTTTTTGGCACATTCACACCTGCCATTTTGGCAATCATATAAGCAGGCAACCCAACAATCAGTGGATTAAGCATTGCACTTTTTTGATCTATTGCGACCTGCTCGACCATTTGCCGTTCTTCTTTATTGAGGAAATAACAGTTATGATCAATTAATTCCTGTCTTACCTGATGATAAATTTCTTGATCGATAATCACTGCCTGTTCGGAGGCACAAATCATTCCGTTATCAAACGTTTTGGACAAGATTAAATCGTTAACTGCGCGTTTTATATTTGCAGATTTTTCAATATAACATGGAACGTTCCCAGCCCCAACCCCTAGTGCAGGCTTCCCCGAACTGTAAGCAGCCTTTACTAAATTAGGTCCTCCTGTTGCTAGAATTAGTGAAATTTTATTGTGCATCATTAAAACTTGAAAGGCCTCATGAGAAGGGGTTTCAATCCACTGGATGCAATTCTCCGGAGCCCCCGCCTTAACCGCAGCTTCCCGAAGCAGTTCGGCTGTAATCGAGCAGCATTTTTGCGCATAACGAGGAAACGCAAAGATGATAGGGTTTCTTGTTTTAAGTGAAATTAATGATTTAAAAATAACAGTGGAGGTTGGAT
>NZ_JBALNY010000034.1:0-23478 GCF_036962145.1 Bacillus sp. JJ1764
AGTGTTTAGGGCTGCTTGCTGGTATTCTTCTTGAGAGAAATCTTGGTCGGGGTTCAGTTCCTTCCACGCGTCATATTCCAGTTTCATTTGTTCGGCATAAAAATTATCCGCATTAAACAAATCATCGATGCTTACTTCCGTCTTCGGAACCTCGAAAGACTGCGAGGCACCATAACCGCCATAGACAAACTGAGTTTCCGTTGCCCCAATCCGGTTTTTGGTGGTGTAGTTGGAAATCGTTAAGTCCCGCATTGCTTCCACAAACGCATCCATATCTTCATAGAATGGCTGATCAATCGTGCGGTCGACAATGTCTCCCACCTTGCCAGCGAAGCGGTGCAGCACTTCGAAGTCCTCATACAGTCCTTGGTATTTGCCTTTTTGACTACTATGATGAAACGAGATCACACCGTCACTATCATATTTCGCGATATCGTCTTCAGCATCCTCCAAGTTCTCGCTTAAATCTTTTAGATTATCAATCATGCCCTTGCCCCAACGGCCAAGTCCAATGAGATCCCCAATCCCATCCTTCATCTTTTCCCAGTCAGATGGGATATATTTTACATCCATCCGTTCATACCCCCAGTTTTGCCATGATTTGTTCAGCAATTGCTTCATCCGCTTGGATCATTGTATTTAGGATATCGATAACCAATGTTGCAGCACGGGAATAATTGTCATGTAAATCCATTACCTTCTGATTCGCTTCGGCATAAACTTCCATCGCTTTTTTCGCCTTGCCCTCTTCGTAATAGCCGAGGTTTCCCAACTTTTCAATATTGGGAGCAGCATTTGTCTCTAATTCTGTCAGAATGCCTTGTAATAACTTATAAATCGTCGTTATTTCATCTGGATTAATGTTAACGAGCAGCCCTGAGCCGCCTCCATCACCCACTGCCTTATACATATGACTTCTCCTCCTTATAAGGGAAATCCAGCTCATCAAATAGAACCTTCAAGAACCAATATTGACTGGCATGATAATATTTCTTATTCACAGTATCAACCATGATTAACTTTTCGTCTTTCGTAAAAATCAGCCATTGCTGATAGTAGTTGGAGTTAAATCGATTTTTAGGTTCTGCCTTAAGATGAAAGAATTCTAGATTCATTAACATATGCTCCGGCTCAAAAGCCTCTGTCTCGTGTCTTTCCTGGTTCGATAATTCTACCTTTAAGAAGGTCTTTTCTTTTTCATCTGGTTCCCTATTAATAACAGGAAAGTGCTCATTTAACATTTTTAACATAATTGCCTTCGAGGTAACTCGAAGCTGATAATGTCCTGGTTCTGCCATTTCCACTAGGACAATCAGCTCGTCGCTTTCCTTATCCCTAAAAGCAAACATTAAATTATTGACATGGACATACTTCTCACTTTGATGGTAAAATTCAACCGTTTGGATTATGATGGCTCCATTTTTAGTAATTTTACCGTCCGCTGTAATGATGCCCTTTTCGATTAGACGTTCATGCGCTTCTTTAAAGACCGTTTCACCCTTCAATTGGAATATTTCTTTTTCCGGCAAGCCAAAAAGGACATTGCCGCCAAAGGCAGCGGCCAACAAATATAATTCAGGGGCAGTAAATACATCGGTAAGTGACTTCATCCTAAATCCCTCACTTCTTTTACCGAGCCATCCTGAAGAAAGTCGTCCATGTAGTTCTCAAGGTTATTTAAGGCTTTTGTCTGTTTGGCAACGGCTGACTTCATGTCATGATGATATTTTTGAATGATTTCCAGATAGGTTAAAAAAGCGTCTCTTGCTTTGCCGCTCCACTCTGCCGAATGAACATACGCAATCAGCTGTTCACATTGGTCATATGTTTTCTCAATGGAATGTTCCAATGACTTGGCTGCTGCTTTGGCTTGATTCACCTTATCGCCATCAATTCTAACGCTCCCCACTGATCAACCGCTCCAATCTCTCTTTTAGCTCTTTTGCTTCCTGTTCTCTTCTAGCTCTTTCTGCCTCTGCCTCTTTAATGGCTAAATTTTTATAATGAATATATCGTTCATAAGCTTTATCTTTTGCAGCAACAAGTGAGTGCCGCTTCTCTTGGTCTAAATGGAAATACTGCTTTAATTTGTCATTTAATTGTTCACGGCTCACTTCAAAATCATTGGATGGTATTTTTGAGTTTGATAGATTGGGAACAGTGCCTATATAGGAACCGTATGCCGAATTAGCCTCAGAGACCTTTTTATCATGCTCAGTGATTGCACTATTGAGCTTTTCATATAGTTCATGATAATCATCACGTTTCTTCTCGGTAGCCGTTTTAAACCAATCAAACACTTGTCTTCACTTCCTCTCTGTTTTCGTAAGGAGCTGCAATTTTGATTCTTTCTGCTCTGCCGTGCTTAATATAATAAGCTTCGTATGGTTGTAAATTCTGTTCTTTATACGGACGATTTAATACTTCTAAGACATTCTGGTCGCTGATCCGTCCCACTAGGACGCCTGCCTTTTGTTTCTTAACAACAGTGGCAATGTCGTCATATTGTCTTTCAATTGCCCCGTGTACAGCGCCAATCACGAAATATATTCCAACTCTAGCACCTGATTCGATTAATTTAGTGACCGTTGTTTGAGATGTAAACGATAGTGACTCGGTCATGAAGGCAACATCCGTAATGAGTACCACCATTGGCCGTAGTTCTTTCAAAAAGTCTTTCATGGTCACACGGTTAGCTGTTGCCTGTTGTACTTGACGGAAGGTATCTTCCCTCGTTTCCAATAATTGCTGCAAACGTTCGATGAAATCGTCCATTTCCAGAGCTGTTTCCGCATAAATATTGACGGTATCTTTAAATCCTCTAAATCTCGATGATGCATTATCGATAAGACCCACATCGAGTTGTTCATTCATTGCAATACTAGAGACAAGCGTCAAATAGGTCTGCTCGACTAATTCCATCCGGTCGCTTAAAATCAATGTGTTTTGGTCCTCCACAACACTCAACTCCACTGGCTCTACTTTTTCGAAATCAACAGCAAACGGGATGGCTCCATTGCTGATCATTGCTTTGGTTTCTGGCTTTTTCATGAAATCAATAAATTCTACTGTTTCCGGAACCATCGGAATCGGTAGCGGTCGAACGCCCTTCCAGTCATGGCTCATTTCTTTACATTCTTCTTGGATGTTCTTAATGACCGTAAGCGTATCTTGGCCTCTTACAGGAAGCGCGGTTTGGAAGGAGGTTGGCTGTTCGATTTTGATTAATCCTCGTCCAGGCAGCTCCTCAATGGTTAAGTCTGTTCTTCCCACAATATTTCGCGCTTCCGTCCCGTCAATCATATACAAGGCTACTTGATGCTTCATGTTTGAAAGTAACGGTGCCCTCAGTGCACTTTGACGTCCGGCGCTAATCACGAGGTGAATTCCGACGCTAACACCATCTCTGGCAATCTGTGCCGTTACTTTTTCAAATTCTTCGCGGTAGACCACATCGGTGATCGAATCAAATGTATCAATGAATAACACAATGGACGGCACTTCCTTGCCACTTGCCTGTTCGTACATTTGAATCGTGGCCACACCGTAATGGCTCAATTTTTGTTTACGTTCTTTTAGTTCTGTTTGCAGACGGCGCAGGAGCTTTCCAAGCTTAATTTCTTCATCTCCCATAATAGTGTCTGCTGCATGAGGCAACTCGCGAAGCGGCAGCAAACCATTGGTTCCAAGGTCAATGAAATACATATGAACCCTTTCTGGACTGTGTCGT
The DNA here is from genome assembly GCF_036962145.1 of Bacillus sp. JJ1764. Classification (NCBI taxonomy): domain Bacteria; kingdom Bacillati; phylum Bacillota; class Bacilli; order Caryophanales; family Bacillaceae; genus Bacillus; species Bacillus sp. JJ1764. The sequence goes on from NZ_JBALNY010000034.1 coordinate 3,731, forward strand.
CTGGCAATGTCCATAGCAATTGTTTGTAAGAGGGTCGACTTTCCATAGCCAGGGCTCGAAAAGACGGCGATATGGCCATCCTTGCTCAAATTCAATGTCAAAGGCTTTTGCTCTTGCATTTCCGGTATATCTAAGAAGCCAAATGTCACTTCCAAAGGTTTCTTCCATTCATGCCATGCCGTTTGATAGTCGACACCAGCCAAGTCAGGAAGGTAAATCCGTTCCTCTAAAGGCGGCAACCATGGTCGAGGAAGTTCAACAATTCCTTTATCTTTTGCAAATACATCAATATAATTGACAACTGCATCCAGTTCGGTTGGTACTTTAGAAATGTCCTTTCGGCTCGATAAACCGCTTAGGTCTTTTGACAAAACCTCATACTGACCGAGGTCGTTAATGGCATAAATGGTTGTATCCATAAAGTCCTGTTCATTTTTATCAGGGACATAATCCGCCCCGCTCCAAGCACTTTGGAATAATTCATAAATTTCATTGTTCCCTACCTGTAAGTACGCTCTTCCTGGCAAGGTAATTTCTGCCGCATCCGGAGTTTTTAAAATTTCAGTCGAATCACTGGCATTCTGTACTTTTAGCGCTAGCTTAAACTTCGAGTTGGACCAGATTTGATCATCGACCACGCCGCTTGGCTTCTGGGTGGCCAAGATTAAATGGATCCCTAATGAACGGCCAATACGAGCGGTAGAAACAAGTTCTTTCATAAAATCAGGCTGCTCCGACTTTAGTTCCGCAAATTCATCTGAGATTAAGAATAAATGCGGCATGGGCTCACTGGCTTCTCCAAGCTTATAAAGCCTTTGATATTGATTGATATGGTTAACGTCATGTTCAGCAAAAAGACGCTGCCGTTTTTGCAGCTCCGCCTTAATGGATGCAAGCGCACGCATCGACTGAGCCCCGTCCAGATTGGTGATCGTACCTAGCAAATGTGGTAGTTGCTTAAATAAATTCGCCATCCCGCCGCCTTTATAGTCAATCAGCAAAAAGGCCACTTCATGCGGATGGAAATTAACCGCAAGCGAAATAATATAAGACTGAATAATTTCTGATTTACCAGAACCTGTCGTCCCTGCAACCAATCCATGCGGACCGTGTGCCTTTTCATGCAGGTTTAAGTAGACGATATCTTCTTTTCCGCGCAGCCCGAGCGGCACCGCGAGACTTTTATAGGTTTCATTTTTGGTCCAGCGCTCTTGAATACGGAGGTCTTCCACCTTCTCAACGCCATACATTTCAAGGAAGGTAACACTTTCAGGAATCGAATTTCTAAGATTTTGCAAATGATTGAGCGGGGACAATGCCCTTGCAATATCCTCTTTGTTAAAATCCTCGCGGAGATGATCTGGTATAAACCTCCGGTTGACCAGTTCCCCTTCTTCGAGGAGGATATTTCCGGTTTGTGCATCTCGTATATCCACCACTGTCTTTACCTGCTCCGGAAGCGACTGCATGACATCCTGAACGAACACAAGCGAGACACCTAGTTCGCTTGGATCCTCATTAAAGTACTCCATAACAGAATGATCCAATATCATCTTTTCATCGGTGATCAGAACAACAAAATGTGGAGTGAAATATATTCTTTCACTTTTGTTTGTTTTTTCATCGATTGTTTGTTTCCGTTCTTTTAAAATTTGATAGAGAGAATTTAACACTTGATCACGAGAGCGCTCATGGTACACAAAGCCGCGGACATTGATATCACGCAAGCTTGCATGTGGAAGCCAGCGCATCCATTCCCATTTAGATTTCTCTTCTTCTGGAAATATCGTGACAAATTGGAGATCATGATAACTATGGAACAAAGCCGTTTGAATGACGAGCTGCTGTAGTTGTTCCAGCACTAGATGTCGCTGGCCAATGTAACCAACTGGCCCCTTCATTAGGGAGGTGACAACCGGCACCTTATCTAATGTAAGGTATTGCAGCCTTAGGTTCTTTGCCGCCTCTACTAGTTCATCCTTTTCAAGGGTAAACTCCTCCATATTAAACTCAATGTCAAAACTAGTATCCACTCGCCCCAACCCTGCACGGTATGTAAGGAAGTCATGATGGAACATCGTCTTTTCATAAATACGCGAATGGACGGTTCTGGCCATTTCCCGAATTTCATCGGCATCAGGGTAATGGTAATGTAAGGCGTGCCGCTGTTCTTCACTTGCTTTATATAATTCATGGGTTTTCTGTTTTAGATAATCCTGATAGCTTTGATCCCGCTCTTTAAGCGCCATGCGATATTGCTTCAAGCTTTTTAAATAGGAGGTGACCGAAAAGATTACCGTCGTGACCGTCATCGCCAGCATCGCAAGGATATAAAAGCCGTTGGATTGGAAAATGGAGAGAACCACCATTGCCGCAATCATGACAATCGGCGGTACAATGACCCGCGCTAGTTGTTCACTCGGCCTTACCGGTTTATTGGACGGTTTAGCAATTTTCAGCTTATCTTCCGGCTCCCGATAAATAATCCTTGGCGAGCGGTGAAAATCGGGATAGTCGCTGTCAAATCCTTGTTGAACCCCAAACAGTTGAATAAGCTTTGTGTCTTTTATTCTTTTATTTCCAAGTACACGTATATCATTCCGGCCTATTTTTACAATCAGCCCATCAATAAACAGTTCATCTCCAGGTTCCAGCCGAACATCGCCATCAGTAAGTACGAAGTTGTGATAAACCTGGCCTTTATAGACTTCTAGATTAAAAGCATCCTCCTTCTGTCTACGGATTAGTGCTAAATTGGCATCCGTGTTTGCTAGGATGACATCATCGTAATCATTCATTCCTAACGTAACACTGGAATGCTTCATCATATCGTATACAGACCATTGATTAGCATCTATCAAATAGGTGTGAATGGAGACATCATCAGGCTTCATTTCCAGACGTTCATTCACCCTTAGCAGCTTATCCCTGACCTTACATCCTTCACCATCCCATTCAATCTCAAAGGATTGGGTTAAATTGCTAAATGTAATCGTGTTGGACCAATCACTCCCAACCGTCATCCGTTTGGGTTCATTTATTGTCAAATGGCATTTGTGCAATTGATTTCTAAACGTTAGCAGCAATAATCGTTGTGCCATCTTTCTCTTCCTCTCTACACACGAATCGCATCGCTCTACTTTTTATTCTCAGATGCTTTTTTCGTTTCACTACTTTCAGGACTAGTCTTTTCCTCTTTTGCTCCTGGAGATGGATTCGTTTTTTCTTGATTGTCAGTTTTCACATTGTCTTGTGTATCTTCCGCATGATTGGTTTCCTGAACCGCTGCTGGCTCGGTATTTTCCTCGTTCAACGACAAATCTAGCCCGTACTTTTCAGCATAGGTCTGATATTGTTCTTGATAGTGTGAAACCTTCTTTTCCCGTTCACTGCCACTAAGATTCGGATCATTTTTGGCCTTTTCTATTTGCTTAATCAGGCCATACATAATTAACTGCGGGTCATCGATATATTTGGCAAGATCAATGGTACGGCCAAAGTCACCGCGGCCATTATAGATCCAATACAATAAGTAATTAGGATCGCTTTTTATGCTGATATTTTTTAAAATTGCCTTTTTTTGTCTATCAGCTAGAGGCTCTGATTCAATATAGGAATAGGCAAGAACATATTTGCTTGTGTCTGGCAGCTTTTCTGGCGTTTGACCGTCTAAATCATTAATGACGCCGCCGTAATCCATTGCTAAAAAATGGCGGTGTGCTTCTAATAAATGTCCTTGAAAAGGAATCTTTACAAAACCTAAATACACTAGCGGCACGGCCAATAAGACCGATAGAGCAATCATGGTAAAGGCTAGTCGTTTAAACAGGCGAAATTGTTTTTTCGGGACAATTTGAAGATTTTTTTCTGCTGCTTTTTTCTCTTCTATGTACTTTTCATGTAAAAACTGAATTAATGAGTCAACATCCTCCATCTCACTCACTTGACGTTCAAACTCGGTATCCTTTGCCTGTTTTAGCGAACCAGCATATAGCTCATCAAAACTATATTTTTTCGAGAACATGGCGATTATCAGACATTTGTATTGGAGAATGAATTTCTTTTCATCAAAAAGATACGGGGGGATTAAATCCCGGATACCTCGATACACTAAGGATGGACTTAGATTATCATCAACAATCAGGTTATCCGGATGCAGGAAGAAAGTCATACGTGTAGATAGACAGTTCTTGAAACCAGCTAGGTTGCATAATAAGCGCAGTTTATCTTTTCTGTCCAGTTTACGTATATCCTCCCAGGTTTTGGATTGGGGATTCACGGAATAAGTAAAGATAAAATAGTCATCTTCCTCTTCCACCATAGCGGGTACAAACATTCTCGAGTCGTCATTGATCAGGGCCATTTGACGAATGTCTTTAACGCGTGTTTGTGACTTTGGCAGTTGAAGCTGCCATTTATCCGTATTTATGAGGAAATGGAGATGAAGAGACTCCATTTCAATCTTTTTTTCATTCATGGTATTTAGACTCCTTTAAGCTATAAAACTAGCAGTATATCGCCATTTGTAACCGGGTAATCTGCAAGGCGGTCATCGTCTGCAAGCAGCAGCTCCTTTTCGGCAACCTTAAGTGCAAAGATGGCCGGCTTTTCAATATCCAAATTCAGTGCTTCATTTAAATTGACAAGCAGTTGTTTAATAGGTTGGTGCAAAGGGATACGAACATCATATCTCCCTTTGCCCCACTTACTAAAATCAACTGTTACGTTGATATGTGTTTCTTTGGCCATCGTCTTCTCCCTCTATTCAAGCATTCTCCTCATCATGACATAGATGCCGCCACAGCTGGCCAGAACAAATCCGATAAGAACAGGCAGCCCTTTATTTTCTCCATCATTCTGTTCTTCGTTGGACATGTTCGTGTATTGAACTGTATAATTTCTTGCAAAAAGAGCGTTTTTCGTGTCATTTAAGGTGGTATTCACGCTGCTTGGTTCAACAAGAAGCTTTTGTTCCATGTCCTTGGTTTGTTGATTTAATTCAGATTGTTTGGTCTGAATGACCGCCCGAGTTTGTTCCTCGAACAAATCGGGCGCCATTTTCTCTAATTCTGTTTCTTTATTAAACTGTTGATCTAGTTTCTCTCGATTCGCTGCATCCTGGCCAATACGGTCCGTTTTTAATTGCATTTTCCCGTTATCATCAGTGGTAGATTCCGCCCATGCCGAGGTGGATAGAAATAGGCAGAAACCTAGAAAAACAATGAGTGTACTAAAGGTTTTCACTAACTCCTTCATGCGTAACCTCCTCACTCCCTAAAAAGCGGTGTACAACAAATAAATGGCCTATAACACTTGTCACACATAGAGCTATTAAAACGATGATTGTCAGCTGATCATTGGTCGTCGTACCGCTGCCAAAGTTCGTTAACCATGTCTCAATATATTGCAATGGCGAGTAATCCTTTAATTTCGCAGCAAAAGAGGCTTGATCGAACTGAAGGCCGATGGCTTTGGTTAAAAACAAGTACAAACTTAAAATCACCAAGAGGATGAACATGCCCGCCATCTTCAATTGACGCAGCAGGTAGGCAGCGACAAGAACAATTGCTGTCATAACCAGGGTAATCATTCCGACCCAAGTCATGAATTTCTCATCACTAATCTTTAGTAGATTGGCAGACAATAGCCCAATGATTAGTCCTTCTACCAGCCCCAAGCTGACTGTAAGCATGGTAATCGCCGTATTCTGCCCCAATAAGGAACGCTCCTCTACAAAAGAATCCTGACTATGCCTTTTTCTTTCATTATTAGCTAGAACATATGCTGAAAATAAAGCAACAATGAAACAAATCAAAACAATGAAGTACGGGGTAAAGGTATCGCCATTTGCCATAATGACTCCGGCACTTTGGGTTTGTACAGGATTGGATAAGAAGTTTATGAGATTCTCATTTGGCCGCTCTCCAACCCTGCTGTTCGCAAGGACCCCGGCGAAATTGTTCGCAAAGGTTTGATCCTGAATGGCTTTCTTCGTTAAATTATCGGAAAGATCCCCTGCCTGCTTCACTAAAGTAGTCCCGCTTGCCTGAATATCCTTTGCCAGATTATCAATATCATCAAAGGTTTGATACACATGATCTGCCGCATTTAGATTATTCTTGGATTGATCCGCTAGCGACTGACTTTCGGAAAGTAGAGATTTAAACTGGGTATCCAGTGAAAGCGATGCCGTCTGTTCATTCAAACTATTTTCGATCATTTTGGTTTGGGTATCCTGCAGCTTCAAGCTTAGCTCACGCCACGCATAAACGTCCTCTAAGGTCTTCGACAGATTTTCATTCTGAAGCTCAGCCTGTTCCATCGTATTATTTATCATTTTTGCCATTTCCGTAGAATCGTCGTTTGCCTTATTCACGAGCTGCAGGTAATCATCCATCTTTGCTTTTAATTCTTCCGTTTGCTGGCGTACTTCCTCTGTAATCTGCTCTGCCACATAATTAGCTAAAATATCGACAATATCTTGCTTATTAAATAAATAATACAGAGAATCTTTTGAAGCCATATCAGTCAAACTAGTTTGATTCAACTGATCCATTAGGTCGGGACGATTTAACTGATCAAGCCCGATGCCAAAGTAAAGGTCAAACAGTGATAGCAGCTTTTGATAATCACTAACTGTATCGCTAGCGGCATTCACTAATACACTGGTTGAATCCGTAACTAACGGTGACATAACTTGATGAATAATAAGATTATTGAAAATCAGTGGAATCGGATCTTCATCCTTTGGATCCTCAGGAGCGGGCTCACTTGGACTTTCACTAGTTGGGGTCTCCGTACTACTGTTGTCCCCGCTGCTAGTAGTAGTTTCCGTGCTCTGACCGCCTTCAGTTGACTGTGTTGATGGATCCGTTCCGCTCTCAGCTTGTGTGGCAGCTGCTTCACCATTATCAGCTGGATTCTGTTCCGCTGCCGGTGCAGGTTCAGGAGCTTTTGGATCTTCCGGCGTGTCAGGAACATAGGCATCCGTGATATCCGTTTGATCTAGCTTCCACTTCCAAGTGATGGGCTGGAAAACATCAATGTTTTGTCCCGATTCCTTTAATTTAACTTTTAAACGGACAGTGAAATTTCCTTCCTCTGTTTGCGGAAGGTTAATCTTCTTATTACCAATATACGAACTGGTGTAATCCATTTCTTCACTGTTTGGCAATGTTAATAATACTTGGGCGACAGAGAAATTTTCCGGAATAGATAAGTTGAACTCCTGCCCCTTCTTTTTATTTGCCGGTAATTTTACAGAATCCGATATAGTTACGCCATCCGTGATCAAACCTTTTTTAAGGTATTCAACTTGGTCTACCAAAGGAATACTGTCTGAGTCATGTTTTGGCGTATAGTTAAACTCACGGTTGTATTTGTTTGTTAATGCGATGATATTTTTAAGCTGGGTTATTGTTTGGTCTTTCAACGTCAGTCCGGTTATATCCCCGACGTTTAAAGAAGGTAGCTTATCGATCTGCTTTTGAATCGTTTGACGTGCATTTTCATCCGGCTTTGCGAAAAAGTGGGTTAAGTATACACTCTGTTCCTTGCCGGAAGAATTCTTAATCTCATTTATAAGTTTTTGACGTGTCATCTCCTGCATGTCGGATGCTAATTGGTCTGCTATTTCCGTATCTGCATTTTCCACTTTTTCCTTTGTAGACTCTAGGTAGTTTTGGAGTGCCGCAGATTGCGTCAAGATATTGACCGTCTGGTCTTCTTTTGTATGGAATTGTTCATTAATCGCCTTGTTTGCCGCAATTAAGTGATCTAACTGCTGCTGTACATTGCTGTCATTCATCTGACTGTTAAATTGGCTAAGGTCTTTTGTAAAGTTCTGCGAAATTTGTCCGTTAGCAGATTGCAGCTTCGTAAAGTCTGTAATGCTGGATTGATACAAATTCCCATTTTGGACACCCTGGCCAAGACCACCCTCAAATTCTTTTAAAATATCCTGCAAACCTTTGAAACTATCCCTTGATTGTTGAGTATCATTCTGAACCTGACTGAATTGGGTTGTATAGCCCGCTAACGGTCGATGGATGGAATCATTATAAATATTGGTATATAATTGCTCTTTTTTCACCAGTAAGGCAATATTGTCTTGGGCATCATGCAAGTTGCCGATCACACTGGCAAAATAAACATCGATAATCCGGCGGTTAAATTCGCCTAGGATTGAGCTTGCTGTTTTTTCTGCTTTCGCTTTTAAATTACTGTTATCGGATGCATTAATTTTATAATTGAGTAAGACCTGATCAGGTGATTTTGAATCAATGGATAATGCTTTTTGCGTAAAGTCATTCGGGATGACAATCATCATATTGTACACATTCCGCTTTACGCCACTTTCTGCCACGCCGCGGCTGACAACATACCAGTCATGCTGGTCATCTTTTTCGATATTCTTAATAAATTCGTTGCCGAATTCATAGTTCTTACCGTTGAATTTTGCCCCTTGGTCTTCATTGACCAAAGCGACACTCATCTTCTGCTCATCTTTGTTATTTTTACTTTTTGATGCTTGATCTAACGCCAGGTAAGAGCTCCCTGACATAAGAACAAGCACAAAAATCAGGAATAACAAGACACTCCGCTCAACCTTTTTCATTCCATCAACCCCTGAAATTTGCTATATGTATATAAATGAATCATTGCTTTACGTAGATCGGGTAAACAATGAACAAAGCCACACAACGATTGTCGCGTGGCCTTTAACTAGATGGCTCAAGGTCTAATATTTATATATTTATCTATTAGATAAATATATTATTGCAAACCAAAGTTTTGTGATAATTGCTCATCATGTTGAGCCACAGCATCTGCAGTTTTGTTCAATTGTGTGTTAATATCTTGCATTAATTGAGCAAAGTTTTGCACTTTTGGCTTTAACTGATTAAATTGATCGTCGAATCTTTGGAACGCACGGCCTTCCCACTCACCGCGAAGTTCATTTTGAAGATTAGTAAGTTCTCTTAGAATTTGCTCAATTTGCTGTGCACTTTGGCCATAACGAGTCGCTTTTGATTTTAGCTCCTCTGGGGTCATACGAATTTGTCCAGCCATTATTTCTCCATCTCCTCTACCTTTTGATTGCCTAAAGATAATAGACATATTTTTTTATCATAAAAATCATGATAAACATATTCAGAATATATCTGTGGTTTATGTACTTCTCTTCTCTATTACTTTGGAAGTAATTCCCTTATATCTATATATCACAGGATAGATAATCGGACAAATTAGCGATGTAATCATTTGGAAATAATGGTAGGACTTTGTTTCTAGTTTTACTTTGAAACTAGGATTTTTTCAAAGCAAACACAAGAAAAACAGTTCGTTTTAACTATGACAATAGGTTTAATAAATAGGGTTAATTAGAGGTAATATTACAAATTTTAGGAGCTATTTACTGTTTTTTACATAATGTTGTCGGAGGGCCGATTCTTTTGGTTACAAAAAAAAGAGACTGGGACATAACTAGTTTCAATTAGTAAAGCGATGCTCGTTTAGGCATCGCTTGTTTATAAATATTTATTTTCAAACCCTACTCACTCCATTTAAATTGGGTAGTGAATCAAGAGTGCTGATCTAGTAGGTTCACTTTATATCATGAATTTCTCTTAAAAGAAACATCCATTCTTTTCACTTCTTTTTTGATAAGATAAATATTTTTTCATTATAGAGTTCCCCTTGTTACTTGCTCGATTAATACTGACATGTTTTTTTCTACCCGTTTTGCATGGTGTCCCAATTGTGTAATCGCCTTTGATTGATTTTCGGATAACTGATAGGCAATATCTTGGAATTCCATTTTCATACTATTAAGAATACTTAATGCAGCTTTATTATAAAGGATTACTGCCTCATACTGAGTGCCATTAAATATGGCTAATTCTATGTAGGGCTTAAAGGCTTGTATGATCTGTGGGAATTTATCCCGCAATCGATTCACCAGTTTTTTTAAATGATCCATTGTATCAATGGCTGATTGCAAATAGGAATCAATATGGGATATGTATGCCCTTAGCTTGTTATCAAATGATACAAAAGGAATCCTAATCATATTAACGTCTAATTTGATAACCTTTATTATTATTTGTGCTTCATACAATAAATCGAGTACCTGACCTGCTGCTGTTTCAATATGTAATAATATTGGGTCAAGATTAGCATTTGTACTTGAAGCAAAGCGGTTATAATTCTGTTCCAATTGACGCCGGCGAATTTCCATCCCTGATTTCAAGTAGTTAGATGGCTTACAGTCTGCATGGATTGTAGGAGTTACTTCCATTGCTGCAGCATTTGGAATGGTTCCTGACCTATTCTTAATGGCATTACCAACGGCTGTATCTACCATGTCCATTTTCAACCTGACATCTCTAGTATGGGTTTGAAAATTCGTTACATCATCCATTACGATTTTATTATTGGCTTCTATTACTAGATAGTGGGCCTTTAATTCATCTACCACTCCATCTAAAAAGCCATTATCCACACCTCTGACCAAAAGGGGGATTGAGTGGGATCTAATGTACATTAAATATTCTTCCATATCTAAAAAGGCTGCAGTCAAGTTGCCCAAGCAAGACGGAATTTCCAAAATAGGATTTAATAAGCGGCTAAGGTTGCTTTCTATCACCGTAAAGGCTTTGTCCACGATAGGAGCCTGTAAGAGAGCCCTGATTTTTTCAATCACTAAGGCTTCGACCGGATGAACTTTTTTATAAATAGAACTCTGTGCTCTGTCAGCTTCAATCATGTCCAGCATTAGTTTCGTTACACCATTCTGCTTTAGCAATTGATCAAAATCAAATTGAAGCGTGGTTTTTCGGTCATCTAAATGTCTTCCCTCTGTTTCTACTGTATCTATTGATTTTCTTAAATAACTAAAAGACTCTTTACATGGGGCTAAAACCCTGGTATCCATAGCGGTAACGAGTTGGTCCATACTGTTCTTATCAATCTTAATTTTCTGGCCAGTACCAATAGATGACCATTTCAATCCTTTTCCTGTCCAAACACTGGTTGGAATGGCGTAATCGGCTAAGAATTTTATTTGCCCATAGGATTTTGTTCCTTTTTCACCAATTGTTACTTTATCGACGATGGTTCCAGTTTTTTCATCTGTGACATATCCTGTATGATTGCTGGCGAAATATTTAAGCCAGCTTATACCAAAATCTAGTTTTATATTTTTACCAGGCAGACGATTTCCGTAACCACCGGCGGTTTCCCCTAGCGTTAGGGGATCATAGAGTCCGCAATAATTGGTAATATTAACAGTTTTATTTTTCGAATACCCGCTTTCCTTTAACACGCCCTCCGGCACCAAAGCTGGATCCAGAGTTACCGATGGTACGCCAGTGAGAAGAGATACATAGTTTGCTAAGCCGCCGCCCAACGAGTTTCCTGCTACATGGTCAACAGGATACCTTGTTTTCACATCATCATAGTAATCTTTAGCTGCTTTATACTGTTCCGGGGTACTGTTTGTTAATACTAAATTTGCATCAGTAAGTACATCTTGGTTCTTCTCCTCCGGCTGGGTGCCTTCGTAGATGATGGAGATTTCGCCAGAAACTTGATCCTGTACAACCATGGCATCCAGTCCAGATGGGGAATTATCGTAGTTAGTTTCTTGAACAATATATAAATTTCCGTTTATATCAATTTGACTATTTTTTTTAGGATGTCCATAAACACTGTAACCACCCAATCGTACTAAATCTGGATCAGATGTATGTTGAATTTTTACATTTACACTGCTCATTTAATCATCTCACTTTTTTGGTTCAATAATAATATCATCTACTCCTGGTGTCGTTCCTACAAATTTTTTTTCGGTTCCAGTTCGTTTTAAAATGTCATTGCTTTGAACAAAAATTCCATAAGTCCCTGGAGGAAGCCCCTGTTTTTGTTTGAAAAGTTCAATTATTTCATTAGCTACTTTTTGATCTGGTAAGCTATGTTTCTTTTTCATATAAAATGTTAAAGATATTAGCATATCATTTTTTTTAAAAGTTTTTTCTTCTATTAGGTTGCGATAATCTTGGTTTGAACTATTGGTTTTTTTGACAAATGCATCATAGGCGTTAGGATAAATTAATTGAGACGTGCTTGTATAATAGTATTGTGTTGTGTAACCCGAATCCATCGTATTATTCACAGCCTCTATCCTCATTCCTATTACTGGATATTTCTCTGCAATTTGTTCACAAAATTCATCTAAATTTTGGAATTCCTTCTCATATGCCATTACATAAAGGCCTGATGTAATCGCTCCTTCAACTTTCCCTTCATAAGCCCCAACATCACCAACTTTATTATTCTGCAGGTCAACTCCTACAATAACAGATGTATGGAATTTAGGATTTTGCTTTGATTCCACGAAGGCGACAACAGCATTTTTTGCTCCAACCAAACTGTGAACCGTCACGTTCAGCCCGTATTTTTCCATAAAAAAATGATGTACTTTATCAATAATTTTCTGACGGTGCTTTTTGGCAAATTCGCCTGTTTTTTCGCCATAATTGAAGGAGTACCCTTGGCCGATATAGTCCTGTACCGGCATATACCCATCTTCAGCATTTTTTTTATCAACCGTTTCATTACTCATAAAGCTACATCCTCCTAATAAGAGAGTCATGCTAATTAGAATGACCCAATATATTTCCCTCTTTTGCCGCATGTTTCCACATCCTAATATGTATTACTTGCTAGTATTATGGTAATTCTTTTACAGTTCAAACTAAATACAACAAAAGTACTGAATGGCACATATTACTTAATTACTACTTATTAATATTAATAAAAGTCTTATAAAAAATTTGCCTGTTTCACGACTCGAGGATTGCTGGATTTATCAAATATTAGATGATCAGTAGTTTTTGAAATTCTTACATTTGTATCAGCCATCAATATCTCACCTTTTGGTTTTACCATAATATCGTTTTTCCAGTTATCGTACCCTTGTGACTTTTTGCGGTCGCCATACGTTTTAATACTTCGTTACTTTGTATAAATATCCCATACTTTCCTGGCGGTAATCCTGTTGTTTGGTTAAACTCGAGTATAATATCATCTGCCATTTTTTGATCAGGGTATTCGATAAAAGGCTTTAGTAGTTGATGATAGTACTTAATATTCCTTTCTGTCATATTGCAAACTTTAAAAGCATAAAAAAACCACCTCTCAGATTATTTTCTGAGAAGTGGTAGTTGTCTTACCAATTAATTGTGAGCAACACTACTTCTGTAAAAGAAGTGTTTTACTGAATAATTCAAGGCTTTCTACGGACTTATTTAAAGTAGTTTAAAACCTTATTACATCCTGCCGCCCGTAAGCTGCGAGTGTGTAATATCTTTAACTTGGTGTGAAAAAAGTGCGATATATCAATGTTTTGCTAATTTTTTACTGTAACATCCTTAACGGAAATTTACTGTTTTTCATTTGATCACGTTAGCAAAATGTTAGCAACACTTTTATCTTTCCTGTAATAAGTATCATAAAAAATTATTAATCTACCATCTCATTGATAGACAGCATAAATGGAACTTTTACTTGCTCACCATTAAAATCATAGACAAAAATATGCTGAATGTTTTCTTTTCCCTCTACTTTTATAGACTCCATTTTATAGAAAGGCTTAAGTTCTGAAAACCTCATTTTAAATTCCTTCGCGATGTTCCGTGGCACTTTGACTAACCCTTCTTTTCCATTTACAATCATTTCAAATGATTCCTTATCAGCATCATACTTCCCAATCTCTACTCTTGAAATATAAGGACGATAGTAATAATTTAAAATTTCATTTATGTCTGATTCGGATTGACAATTTAATAAATAGTACAGTTCATTCATCTCTTTTTCAAGTTCGCTTAATTTATGGATATTTGATTCGATGACCTCTTCTGTCTCCTCTAGACTAATATTAACTTCATTTTTCACTTTTTCTTCTAAAATTGCGAGTTGTTCCTTAACGTGCGCGTTGTCCATGTATGATAACTTCAATTCATCCGCTTTTGAATTCTTACGATTTTCATACTCTGATGATGTTTCAAATTCATCTTTTTCTCCTAATTCAATTTCGGCTGCCTCAAGTAAAATTTTATCTAACTTAGCGTTTTTTGCTTCTTCTAACCTTTCACCAAGTGAGTTTTGTAGCATCGTTTGTTTTTCTCTAGCTTTTTCTAAATCATTTTCAAGCTTTAGTTTCTCTGTCAACCGTTCATTGTAATCGCCGCTATAGTCTTTTGGATTCCTTGAGTACTTTAAAAAATCGTTGTAATTTTTCCTTAGTAAATTTTCTAAATGAGCTTCTATTTCATGTTGTAATTCCTCAACCTCCCTTTCCATTTTAGATTCTGCACTTGAGGTTGCCTCAGCTATTTCAAAGCTCATTAGGGTTCTGCCATTAAGCGAGTCTAAACCTTTTAACGCTAATTTCCCTATTTTGTTCTTTTTCGTTTTACTTTTAAATTTTTCCATCAATGCGATGGTATGCTGGTCGAGAAGCATAAAAGCTTCTCTCCAAAAATGATCCTCATAATCAATAGCCACTAAGTTTAAAGACGTGTGTCCGATTGCATTTCGACCATTTACATCAAACGTGTCAGCTAATAGTTCTACACCGTCCAAATCTTTTTGGATAATAAAATGCATTAACGGTGTCATTCCCCAGTTATCTTTGACATATTTTAAATTCGGATTCTCTCTAAACAAGCTATAATCCTTACAGCTAACAGCGTTTTGAATGATTTCAGAGACACCTTTTTTCGTCTTATCAAGTTTCTGTTCTAATTTTCCAGCTAATGCTAGATCCATTTCTTTAATCGAGTTTATTTTTTGTTCCGCTTTTTCAAATTCGTAAAGCCCTGTTTTTACCCTTACATCATACTCATCATAGTTACCATTCGGGTTTACTTTATTTAACTCTTCTAAAATCCTTAATACTTCACGGTATAACTCACGATCTAATTGTTCTACCACTTGTGCTTCAAGAGATGCAATGTATTCTTGTTTTAATACTTCAACTCTTTCAATCTCTTGATCTAACTGCTCAGCGGATTTTACCTCTAATTTTTTTTGTTCGTTGGCAATCTCCATCGCTATGTCATATTGATTCTGTGCAATAAGATCGTTCTTTTGTTCTTCTAACAAATTATATTCATGTTGAGCTTTCCTTGTATCAATCGTTTGCTTTAACTCGGAAATTTCATTCTCTTCCCATTGCTGTAACTGCTCTAGACGAACAAAATAATTATAAGCATCATCAAAGTTCAATTGTTCCATTCTAATAGAGCAGCCAAAATGGTATAGTGTCGCACAAAACTTTTCGTTATTATTCGTTACAGTATTCTCAAGTATTAAGAATTGCTCAACAGCCTCATCATAAAGATCATTGTTTATTTTCTGCCCCGTATCCTTTAATTGAGCTTCAACATAATCTTCATATTTATCTCTTAAATAAGAATCCTCACTTATTAAAGTTTCTTTTAAACTTTTAAAGAACTTTGTAAAATCACTCGATCTTATATCAATTTTAAGATCATTGATTTCAAGTACTTTTTCCTCTTCACTTATAGCGGCTAAAACAAGCTCTTCAAATGCCACTACATTAGGTGAACCAAAAGCATGCTTCAAACCAATAAAATAATCACTTAACACAATTCCATCTTTTCCTGAATTAAAAACGGTTGTATCGTATAACGCTAGTATTCTACTTTTATCTATTCCATAAATGCTCATCACATTTGATAACTTTTTTTCAGGGATATTGCTCATATGTAATTTTGATCCATCGAATGTCGATTCAGTTAATGATAAAACCTTTCCAATAACATTTGAAGGAATCGTATAATAATTTTTGTCATTCGTGATTACTTCCAAATTCCCGGAGGTTTTACTTGTCTCCTTAGTTCCAAAAAGCTTCTTAAACATTTGGATTCACCTCTTTTATATTTCCACTTAACAGGTATTTCATTTATTGTAACTTTATTACCCCAAGAAAAAAGCATCTAAATCAGCGTCATTTTTTAATATCTTTTGCTCGTCCACACCTAACTCAACTGCTAAATCTACTGAAGCAGCAGCTAAAACAGCTGAATTGGCATGAATATCAAATGCTGCATCAATTAGAGAAGTATATTTTGCATATGTTTTGTTAATTTTAGATATTATATCTTGATAAGTCTTTTCTACCTTCACCAAAATAGATTCCGTGTAGGCATCTAGCATTTCCTTTAACTCTTGTTCTCTCACACCAAGTTTGTCCTTTGCAAATCCCCAAACGAAATTTGCTGTAACTGTACCAATAACAGACCCTAATATTGGAATAGGTATTAGCATTTGTCCTATCGCTCCACCTGTAGCTGCAATTCCTGCTTCAATACAAAGGATTTGACCTTGTGTGACAAATTCATCCATAGAGATTTGGTCCTTATTTAAATCCGCAAGTAAAGATGATAACCCCATGGTTGCACTTGTAACAGCACCTGCAAACGGAGCTGACAGAGAGGTTAAATTAGTTAAAGCGTATATACTCCCAGCAGTAACACCGCCTTTGGCACCTGCACCGACAGAACTTATACCAATTTCCTTCCAATCATCTTTATCAAAATCCTGAATTTTTTTCCCGTTTTTCACCTTACTATAAATTACTGTAATTGTATTTAACGAAGCTGCAATGGCTGCTGCTGTACCAGCAACTTTAACTCCTTCACCAATTGAAGGTCCTTTTTTAGCCTCGATAGATTTTGTTTTTTCCCTTGCATCTTTTTGAATTTCATCTTGAATTTTTTGATTCTCGTCAACAATTTGGTCTTGTTGTTTTGATACCGTTTCCCCAACTGCACCTAATTGAGCTTCACTATAATTTGAAACGGACGGTTTTACTATTTCTTGAAAACTTCTACCTGTCTGACGCTCTATTTCTTCTACCTTTTGGAGAATGGCACGAATCGATTTATCGTTTAAATTACTAGGAGCTTGTCCTAATCTAATAGCTTCAATAATACTATATTGATCCTTTGGTATTGAGTAATTCATAGAACTATCTTGATACTTACCATAATGATCAAGTATATGTTTAAGTGTGTTATTTGAACCATTAATAAATTTGGATTGATACTTAATACCATCTAATATGAAGTCTTCTGGTGCCGTACGAGCCACTCCATCAAAGGTAGCAACTTCCCTTTGACCTTTTAAGGCTGCCCAAGCATTCCGAATATTAACTTCTAGATGTTCTGCTACTTCGCCATGTTTCGTTTGTTCAGAACCCAGTATATTCTTTGGTTCTGAGAGAAACTGACGCATTTTCATCATATGTTTTAATGCAGTTTCAAAATTTATATTTTGCTGTTGCTGATTCTGCAATTTTTCTTTAACGATTTGATCTAACTGTTTAGCGATGGATTGACTTTTCCATTGGTTAAACCCATCCACTCCAGCTGCAGTAATTTGGTCCTTCCAAACATTTGTGGACATCTTACTTGCCAACTTCCTTCATAAATAACGCTGATAAGCTTTCTGTGTTATTGATTATGGCTCTTATTAAATTACGTTCATCCTGTGAAAAAGCTGTGAAAGACTTTACATTCTTCGCTTTACTAATAAATGCAATCAAACTTTGTTCTAAGTTCGTAGCCAATGTTTGTGTAGTAGATTTTAAGTTGGTAATCTCTGTAGATGTAGCATCAAGTACTTTCATTGCCTTTACAATTTCAACTCGTTCCTTATCTGCTTTGATAGCAGCTTCCTTATTCTTTTTACTTGCAAAAAAACCACCTGCCGCTAAACTAGCTGCACCAATTCCCCAACCAATAGGACCTGCTAATGCTAGTAAGGCACTTCCCCCGGCCATTCCGCTACCACCTGCTGTTAAAGCCCCACCACCTAACCAAGCTAAAGCTGCATTAGTAGCTGCTGCTCCTGTTAAACCTGAAATAGCAGCTCCTGTTGATGCAGTTCCGAAAGTCGTAGCTATCGCCATTGCTGCTGTTGGAGCAAGTGCGGCTGTAGCTACTCCTGCCGCAACACCTGCTGCTGTACCTCCACCTGCTAACTTAATCATTTCTTTCTCATCATATGAGATTTCGCTGAGTGCCTTAAAGCTAGCAAGATTTATATGGACTTCTTCGAAGGTTTTGTCAAACTCTTTTGGAGTATTAGCCAAAGTATTTATATAATCTTCAACCTTTTGAATTACATCTTCTGCATAAGTTCTTACATTATGCAATTTAATAGCATTATTTTGTAAGTCTTTAGAGGACCCCTCATATTTATACAAAGCATTTTGTAGTTTTCTTACCGCTTCTTTTTTTAATGAGCTATTTAGCATTGATAATATCTCCTTTTTTATATATACAGGTCAACATATTGTGTATTTTTCTGCAAAATTTATTATTAAGCATACTTAATCCTTATAAGCATAATTTCTCTATCAGTATTAACAGTTTTCACTTCCACCGCCCCAAATTGCTTGACCACCGTATCAGCAGTTTAAGCATAAGTCTCTTCATCTACTAACTGCAAAGGACCCGGTTCCTCGTTATGGTGCCAAGTAAATATTTCCAGTGTTTGACCGCTTGCAACACCTTGAACATCATCATGTGAGAAACCAAGATCATCGGCAAGGTTTGGATTCTCTGTTAGGGCTTGATACAATGTATCATTAGCTATTTTAAAATGAACATCATCACCTTCTAAAGATAAGTCTTCTGCAATCATGACATTGAAGTTTTCATCAAATACAGGGGATGTACCTTCAACAACTTGTCCATTGGGTGAATCAACTGTTTATTCAACAAAAGGTACTCCTGTTTCAGGATGTTCATGCCCGGTTAAATGATCATTTCTAGTTTCGATTTCTCCTGCTTCTACGATATCTGTCCCATCTACCAAATCTACTAAACAAATAGCAAGACCTGACACAGCTACTACTTTACCAAGATTCATCAATCCTTTTATGCTTGTTTTTTATCTCCACTTGTAAATCCTTTATAGGTACTTCCAGCATTATTTACTGTGTACTTTAAGGCCGAGCCAATTCCCTTTACTGTTTTACCTGTGGAATCCTTTAAATCTCACCAGTACCTTTCCACTTGTTACCTACAGCTTTTCCAGTTACTTTTAACAGTACCACCGATAAGTCCTCACCCGACAGTTCCAATTCCCTTTCCAATAGTGCGAAATACTCTCATAACCTATTCCTCCATTATTTACGGACAATTCCATTCGTTTATAAAAGATTCACTTATTAATAAAATAAAGCTATCCCAAACGTTATTGGGATAGCCAATTAGTCATATACTACTGTTATTGGCAACCCGACTATCATTATCCAACAGGATTTTAGACTCGTAGCTTTGCGTCCTTACCTTTCGATAAGTTTGCCTTTATCAGATTTTTTAAGTCTATGTTCACATTACTATTCTACTATATCCCAACAATAAATTATGTCGATTTTTGTCGGCTATTGTTTTCATCAAACTATTTTAAACAAAAGAAGTTCCCATAAGTTTGGTATACTTATGAGAACTTCTTTTGAGTTTTCTTTATTAGCATGAATGTTAGCGTGTTAGCGTGTTAGTTTGTTTATACAATTTTATTATAAAGATCAAATAACAATTTGGGTAATTCCGGATTTTTTGAGAGTTTTCCAAAATTGAAATATTCTTGGACATACTGTAAATCTTCTTTTTCGCAAGCTAATACAAAACATAAATAAAAAATGGAAA
>NZ_JBALNY010000035.1:0-5654 GCF_036962145.1 Bacillus sp. JJ1764
TTATGTCCCAGCCCCTTTACTTTATTCTACATCGTAGCCTTGATCATCAATCGTTTCTTTGATTGTAGCAAGGGATACTGCATTAGAGTCAAACTCTACGTCCACTAAGCCTTTTTCCAATTTCACTTCTACCTTTTTAACGCCTGCAAGTTTTCCGACACTGCCTTCTACTGCTTTTACACAATGACCGCAAGACATACCTTTTACCGTTAATGTAACGTTTTCCATTATGAACATTCCTCTACTTTCTCATTAATTTTTCAATCGTGACAAGAACCTCATCAAGAACTTCGAGATCCCCTTCTTGAATCCGTTCAATCACGCAGCTTTTCATATGGCCTTCAAGCAGGATTTTTGCGACGCTATTAAGAGCAGATTGTGTCGCTGAAATTTGATGAATCACTTCATCGCAATACGTGTCTTTTTCAATTAGCCCTTTAATCCCGCGAATTTGGCCTTCAATGCGATTCAATCTGGTAATTAAGTTACTTTTCACTTTATCTGAATGGTGACTTTTCCGTTCACCATTTTCATGGTCGCAACAGGCTTCACCGCTTACTTGATCATCCTTCTCCAATCCAGTAGACATATGATCCGGCCTCCTTTTTCCCCCATTATATCATACCCCCGTACGGTAATACATGACGAAACTGTGCACGTTGGTCATTTCACTTTGATGACGAATGGGAATACTCTTACCTTCCCTTCTTGTTTAAATTCAGCCCAAATTTTATAGATTCCTGGTTTTGCAAATTCTGTCTCAAAAATAGGCTCCTGCTCATTATGCGGATGTACGTGCAAGTATTGATTTGCCGCTTCGTCAAGAATCACTACGTGACCAGCTGCACCTAAATAGGGTTCAAGTGTAGATTGATCCAAATTGAATTTGAGGGTGACTGGTTTCCCTGCCTCCTGGGCACTCAAGACCATTTCAACATTTTTTCCATCAATCGTTTTCGTGAAGATTTCCTCTGCTTGCAACTGAGCATGACTGTGACTTTCCTGTTGTTTCCCTACTGTAAAGGAGATCGGAGTAACATGGTAACTTAAGTTCTCCGGCTTAATATCAACAAATGCTTTATACGAACCATCTTTAAAGCTATGAGAAATCTCAAACTTGCCTTGTTCCACTTTTTTAGGGTGCAAATGATAATATTGATCAAGATGGTCATCAACGACAATTAAATGCAGTAGTTTTTCATGATTGACCTTTAATTGGTCAACAGCTTTACCGTCTTTATCTGTTATTTGAATGATGATCTTCCCTTTGTCATAGACAAAATTGGTTTTTACTTCACTTGTTGTTTCATCACCTCCTTCATGCTCGTGCTCATTAGTGGCATCATGTTTGGCGTCAGACATCTTATGTGAGCTTGCTTCACTATCTTTTGTAAAGAATTGTTCATAAGCTGTAAAACCCCCCATTAACACCAGTACATATACAATGGCTGCAATTGCCCATTTCTTCATCATTTCCCAACCCCTTTTGGTTACTATTGATCCAGTTTTACTCTTTGGAGCCTTAGTGCATTTAGTACAACCGATACGGAGCTAAATGCCATGGCTGCACCGGCCAGCCAAGGTGCTAGTAATCCGATTGCGGCAATCGGAATTCCAAGTGTATTATAGCCAAATGCCCAAAATAGATTTTGTTTAATGTTTTGAATGGTTTTCTTGCTCATGTAAATCGCATCAGCAATACTGTTCAAATCCCCGCGCATTAAGGTAATATCAGCGGCTTCCATGGCAACATCAGTCCCAGTGCCAATCGCCATGCCAATATCGGCAATCGCTAGGGCCGGTGCATCATTGATGCCATCGCCCACCATGGCCACTCGTTTTCCTAGCGCCTGCAGCTTTTTCACCTCAGCTGCCTTTCCTTCTGGTAGTACCTCAGCAATAACAGCGTTAACTCCGACTTCTTTTGCAATTGCGTTGGCGGTTAGCCCATTATCACCTGTCATCATGATCACTTCAAGGCCCATGTCTTTTAATTTTTTGATGGCTGCTTTTGACGTTTCTTTTACTGTATCGGCAACAGCAACGATTCCCGCCATTTTCCCATCGATTGCAACTAACATGGCTGTTTTTCCGCTCTCTTCAAGAGTGACCATTTTTTCAGCAGCCGTTTCAAATTCAATGTCATATTTTTTCATTAATTTTCTGGTACCAACAAGAATCTCTTGGTTATTAACTATCGCTCTTATCCCATACCCCGGTATGGCTTGAAACTCGGCGACATCAACTAAATCGATGCCGTTCTCGGTGATTTTACTGACAATGGCTTCTGCTAACGGATGCTCTGATTGCTTCTCTGCAGATCCAACTAATTGTAAAAACTCAACCTCCGAAAAGTCATTTTCCACGAAAATATCCGTTAACTGTGGTTTTCCGTTTGTCACGGTACCGGTTTTATCTAAAACTACAGTGTTAATGCGGTGAGTCATTTCTAAATGCTCGCCACCTTTGAACAAGACGCCAAACTCAGCGGCCCGGCCTGAACCAGCCATGATCGATGTTGGTGTGGCAAGGCCCAAGGCACAAGGACAAGCAATCACGAGTACAGCAATCATCTTTTCCAATGCTTCGGCAAAGTTCCCCGGATCTACCCAGATAAACCAGATAAGAAATGTAGCAACAGCAATTCCGACTACGATTGGGACGAAAATTCCGGATATTTTGTCTGCCAGTCGTTGAATGGGTGCCTTGGAACCTTGCGCCTCTTCTACGACTTTTATTATTTGTGCTAATGCGGTATCTTTTCCAACTTTAGTTGCTTTCATTTTTAGAAAGCCATTTTTATTAATAGTGGCGCCAATGACAGGATCGCCAACGGTTTTATCGACTGGGACACTTTCACCTGTAATCATGGATTCATCTAGGGCGGAACGACCTTCAATGATTTCACCGTCAACCGGGATTTTTTCACCTGGCTTAACATAAATGATGTCTCCCACCATCACTTCTTCTAATGGAATCTCCTGCTCGTTTCCATCCCTTAACACATTGGCGGTTCTCGCTTGAAGACCCATTAACTTCTTGATTGCTTCAGAGGACCGGCCTTTAGCTCGAGCCTCAAATAATTTTCCTAAAATGATTAGGGTAATCAGCACGGCACTAGTTTCAAAGTAAAGATCTGGCATATTCCCGCCTGACCCGAACGCTGCATCAATGGACAGGTACAGACTGTAAAAGTACGCAGCTGAAGTACCCAGTGAAACCAAAACGTCCATGTTGGCACTGCCGTTTTTCAAAGCTTTAAATGCGCCTACGTAAAACTGCTTTCCAATAATAAACTGAACTGGTGTGGCGAGTGAAAACTGGAACCAAGGATTCATGAACAGATCTGGCAAATATATAAAAGACGTGAATTCAAAGTGGCTAACCATCGCCCATAAAAGTGGGAAGGATAAAATCAGCGAAAAGATAAACTTTCCCTTTTGCTTCTCCAGCTCCTTTTCGCGATGGCTAATGGCTGCCTCCTCTTGTTCCATTAACACATCATAACCAAGATCCTGTATCTTATGAATAACCTGATCAACATTCGTCGCTTCGGAATCAAATTTGACCGTAGCCTTCTCAAGCGCCAAATTCACATTGGCCTCCTCAACCCCGGTGATCTTATTTAACCCCTTTTCAATTCGCGTCGCACAAGCCGCACACGTCATCCCAACAATTGGTAGCTGTACTTCTTTTAACATATATAGTACCCCCTATTTAAACCGTTTCGGTCTTATCATTTATCTTATGTTTTTATACTATACCCCCCTACCCTATAATGTCAATAAAAAATAATCAATTTTTCCCCAATCCGAAAAAACGGGCCTTTCTACCTGAATTTTACATGTCCACTGGAGACACACAAATGTACACGGATGGTGACAGGCACCAAAAAGTCACCAAATGAATTTACACAAAATATTTAACCAAAAAGCGCCCGTCACGTTTGTTGTGACGGGCGCTGGGTTTCTTAGGCGGTATTATTTTTCTGGTTTGTTGTTTTTTAGGATGTTATCAATGAATGGTGGCAGTTTTAGGTTTTCTGGCTGCAGGTCTAAGAATAGGTGTTCTTCTTCTTTTTCTTGTTCTGCTTGTTTTAGGATGGATATTTCTTTGTGAAGCCGTTCCATCTTTTGATCTAATTGATTGGCCATGACAGCTGCTTCTTTGAGTTCGGCGATCATATGGCTTGGGACTTCTTCGTTGTATTTGTAATAAATCTTATGTTCAAGGCTGGCCCAGAAATCCATAGCAATGGTGCGGATTTGTACCTCCACATAGGTTAAAACTTCCCGATCCGACATAAAGATTGGAATTTGTAAAATCAAATGTAGGCTTTGATAACCATTTGGCTTCGGATTTTGAATATAATCCTTATAGTCCACAACCTGAATATCCTTTTGATTCGCAAGCATCTTGCTCAGTTCATAGATATCTGAGATAAACGAACAAGTAATCCTAATCCCAGCGATATCCCTAATATGTTCTTTAATAGAGTCTAAGGAAAAATCATAGCCTTTACGATAGACCTTCTCAAAAATACTTTCAGGGGACTTTAATCTAGATTTTACATGTTCAATTGGGTTATAGTCATGAATAAAATTAAATTCCTCTTTTAATATATTAATTTTTGTATTCATTTCATCTAAAGCAAACTTATAGGACATCATAAATCTGGTCAGTTCCACTTTTAATGCCTTCAATTCTTTCAAGTCAATTCCTTGCTCCAAATTCAATTAACAACGTCCTCTCAATCATTATTTGTCTCAATAGAAGCGATTCTCTCCAAAGCTTCTGGTGGCATAACCATCCGACAAATCACTCTGGCCATTTCAAGATAATTCATCGAGATGCCCTGTTTGATTTCAGATTCTGTTGCATTTTCCACCAAAACCAGAATGGACCAGGCTACAGTTTCTAAGTCTAAATCTTTCCAGGTTAGCCCTTTTTCCCGGGCAACCTGCAATTTTAATAATATATTAGAAAATATTTTCCTTCTTGCCGTTTCTAATACCTCAGTTAACTCTATATCTTTAGGTAATAATTCAGGTAAGACCCGTTGAAGTCCCCACTCCTTCAAATGTTTCGCGTGACCTTCCAATAATGTTGCCAGCAAAGTAACAGGATCTTGGGTAGACCAACTTGGCTCAGGAGGAAGAAACCGTTCAATTTTATCTTCTAATAATGACATAAGAAGCTGTCGTTTATCAGAAAAATAACGGTAAAACGTTCCAGTCGCCACCCCTGCGTGAGCAGCTATTTCCTTTGCCGTCGTCTGCTCATATCCTTTGGTTACAAATAATACACGACCGCTCTCAATAAGGGCATTTCTCTTTTGCTGCGCTCGCTCCTGCTTGGGTACAAACGGAAAATCACCTACCAGCAAGTCCTCTTTCTCTGACATATTACCACCTCATGATTATGATAACACATAAAATTAATTTGAACCATAGTTCATGTTTTTAATTGACATACCGTATAAAACATGTAATACTTGAACTACGGTTCATGTTATATCAATTCCTGCTCAAACACCCCTTGGCTACAGAAATGATGATAACATGACCGATTTTATAAAAATTATTTTTCTAATTCACCATCGAAAAAGAAGGATATCATCTTTTTTTTTCGAATACTATATTATAACTTTTTAG